>JAUXIP010000111.1 GCA_030620935.1 Deltaproteobacteria bacterium
ATCATTTATGTGGCCATGGCTATCAGCCATGAGCACTGAGCGGGTGGCTTTCGTGGCGAGGATGAGGAGAGAAGAGTGGGTAAGCCGAAATCTGCTGGAAAGGAGGTAAAAGATGCGGAGGATATTTTCGTTAGTGACTTTTGCCGTGATCGTTTTGCTATTTTCCGGAGTGGCGATGGCTGCTGAGACCGGGGGTCAGATGGATCCCTCGGGCAAGTGGGCTATTGCGCTGGCTTCAGGCTTGGCGATTGCGATCGGCGCTTTCGGAGCAGCCTTGGGTCAGGGACGCATGGCAGCGGCTGCAATGGAGAGTATTGGGCGCAATCCGAATGCGGCGGACAAAATACAGCTACCGATGATTCTGGGTCTAGCCTTCATCGAGGCGCTAGCTCTCTACGCCTTTGTTATTGCGTTTTTTCTTCAAGGCAAGATCTGAGGTTGGTTGGGCGGTGGTTGGGAAAAGGGGCGGGGAGAAATCCTCGTCCCTTTTTATTTTTTCTGCAGCTCGACCTTGTCCATCCGCACTTGGGTGGCGCGCAGGATCTCTTCTAGGGTGTGCAGCTTGTAAGGGCTTTCGTAATAGATGTTTTTGATGCCGGTGTTGACCAATACCTTGATGCAGTGGATGCATGGGGTATGGGTGACGTAGATGGAGGCGTCTCTGATGGTGGCGCCGTTCTTTGCCGCTTGAGCGATGGCGTTTATCTCCGCGTGGATGGTTCGGAAGCAGTTCTCTTCAGTTTCGCCGTTGGGCGTCTTGGAAACGTAAATGAGGCAGCCGACATCCGTGCAATGGGGCATGCCTGCAGGCGCGCCGTTGTAACCCGTAGCCAAGATATTTTTGTCCCGCACGATGACCGCTCCGACTTTGGCACGGCTGCAGGTGGAGCGCTCCGCTACCTGGCGCGTGATGGTCATAAAATACTGGTCCCAACTTGGCCGGTCGCTCATGTTAACTGCTGCTGACTGCGCCGGATCCTGACCGGGCCGCCTATTTTTACCCCGCTTTGAAGCTGGGCATTGCCTTTGAATAAAGAGATCTCCAGCAGTCCCCAACTGTTGATCAGAGCCACGTAACTCCCCTCGGCGCCGCTACTGTAGTTAGGCGCAAGACCGTTGACCGTGAGGCCGTTCAAGGAAACCGTGACGGATGCCGCTGATAGGGTCATCAGGTCGCTCTCTTGAATATTGGTGATGAGATTTCCATATCCGTCGGCATAGATGACTTCGCCCTCGATGGTGTCCTCTGCCTGGATGACCTGCGGCCACTGAAGCCGCTGGATATCGTCGGCTTTACGTCCGAAGTGATACGGCGCAATACCTAGGGACAGGTAGGCGGAAATCGGGGCGAAGATGTCTCTTCCGTGAAAGGTTGTGCTGGTCGGCTTCAAGTGGAAGGTCTCGTTGGAAAGTTCGGTGGTCGTGGGTGCCTCTTCTGCGAAAGCCAGACTGAGAACGCCGTTGTCCGGTCCGATGAATAAACACCCGTCGGACTCGATGAGTAAAGGACGCCGGTGGCTTCCCACTCCCGGATCCACGACGGCGACATGGATGGTCCCCCGAGGGACGAATGGCACCGAGTGACGCAGGGCTAAAGCCCCAGCCATGACATCCTGGGGAGGGATCCCGTGGGTCAGATCGATAATGCGGACATTTGGGTTGATCCCGCAGATAACTCCTTTCATGACTCCGACAAACGGATCCTTGTGGCCGAAGTCCGTGAGCAAGGTGATCAATCTGGTCTCCATGAGCTTTCGAAGAGCACAATTTAGCGGAAAACCGCCGGCGGGTAAAGCAACAGTTTCTCCGCCGGCGTCGGGCGCTAGAGAAGATGTATTTGACTACCGGCTGTGGCCTGAGACAAAAGCCCCGCCGCGGAGGAGGGAAAGGAGATCTTTCCGTACACTCCGTCATAGCCGGGCTCCACTTTGACCTCCCCGCGCCGTACCTTAAAGATAGCCTCATGTACCCCTGGCGGGGCATTTTTTCTCAGCTCTTCCTCCTCCACGTCCAAAAGAATATTCAGCTCAGAGCCGAAGAGGGCAGTGAGCCTCTCATATTCTCGATTGACGGTTTTGGTGCCCGTATTCGTGCCAAAAGCATGAGCCAGGATCTCTTCCAATGGAATCAAATGCTTGGCGGGAATAGCCCGCGGCGGGCCAACTCCTTCATCTCGGTCTGCCAGGTCATCTACGCGATGCATGACGCCCACAGTTACCTTGTTTCCACAGACAGGGCAAAGGCCTTTGTGTCGCCTAGTCTCCCCAGGGCTCCAAATGACCCCGCACTTGCGATGACCGTCGTAGTGGTATTTTCCCTCCTCGGGGAAAAACTCGATGGTAAAAAGGAAAGTCGCCGGATCGTGGCTCTTAATCACCTGAACGATATCTCGATACGTCGGCGGACAGTCGAAGACGTTCGCCTCCCGTGCAATTTTGCGCGGCGAATGGGCATCGGAGTTGGAAATCAAGGTGACGTTGTCGAGAGCCGAAAGCCGCCAATTCATCGCCGGATCTGAAGAGAGGCCGGTCTCGATGGCATGAATATTCTTGGTCTCCTCTTGGAAACACTCTTCTAGAGAGTCGAAGCCGGACTTGGAGCCGAAGACGGAAAACCACGGGGTCCAAGCGTGTGCCGGGATCAGAAGACAATCGGCTGATAGATCGAGGACAAGCTTTACTAAGTCCTTGGCTGAGGAAGTAAAGGTTGGACGGCCGTCGGCGCTGAGTTTGCCCCACGAGCGGAGCCGCTGGTTGAGCCTTTCCACGACCGCTAAGTCCGGCGCGACAATGAGAGTATGGATTTTGCGCAAGCGGCCGGCTTGGTGGTAAATGTTGCACACCTCCACGGTAGGGACAAAATAGGGTCCCTCTCGGCCTCCCTTAAGCCGTAGAAGACCTCCTTCAGTGCTATCCAGCTTGGCCTTGAGTTCGGCGAAATAGAGCGGATGGGTAAAGTCGCCGGTCCCTAAAAGGTTCACTCCCTTGATCCTAGCCCAGCGGGCCAGAGCAGTAACTTCCATTTCCGGACTGCAAGCCCGGCTGTAGCGGGAGTGAATATGCAGGTCGGCAATAATGCGCATCGACGATCACGGAATATAGACCACGGGGCGGGATAGGACAAGAAAAAAATCCAGCGGTCTCTGCAGCCCTTGATCACCAGCCACCCAGGGGCTATGTACTACAGCTGCCGAATGTACTATTTAAGTACCGTCTGCGCTGATTGACTCTTTTCAGGAGAAAGGAGATGAGGCTATGGAAGCGCACGCATCGGACCTCCGCGATATGCAAGCGGAGAGTTATGCGGAGAAAACGCGGCTGATCGGCCACCATGATCTCGACGGCAGCGGCGATGGGATGCAGGTGGTTAAGCACGGGCAGTATCTATACGTGGCCCATGTTGGCACCAGCAAGATGGCCCTGTCGATCCTCGACGTCTCCGATCCGTCTAATCCCCTCTTGATCCGCCAGATTCCCCATGTGCCGAACACCCACAACCACAAAGTCCAGATCGCCGGCAATACCTTGATCCAGAACAGCGAGTTCATCTCATACATCCCTCAGACAGGCCCTGAAAAGCCTGTGACCGGCCTCAACGTCTACAATATCGACGATCCTACCGACCCAAAGCAGGTCGGCTTCCATCCTGTCTGCGGTCGCGGTGTGCACCGCATTTGGTACCGGGAGCCGCCCTACGCCCACATCGCTGCGTGGCTCCCGGGTGTGAACGCGCGTGGCTACCAGATCGTCGATCTCTCGGAGCCGGCCGAGCCTAAGATGGCCAGCTGCTGGTGGCTTCCCGGTACCAAGGAAGGCGATACCGAGGCATGGGTACCCCTCGATCCGAAGCATGACCACTTCCAGGTCCATGGAATCATTCCACAGAGAGACAGGGCCTACGTCTCCTGCACCGACGCCGGCATGGTTATTCTAGACATCAGCGATGTCGGCTCCCCGAAACTCATCAGCCGGATCAACTGGTGCCCGCCTTATGGCGGCTACGCGCACACCTCCATGCCGCTTCCAGGCCGCGGCCTGATGGTTGAAGTATGCGAGTACGTAAGCGGTGGACCAGAGAGGAACGGCGACAAGCGCATCTGGATTTTGGATATCCGCGAAGAACGCCAGCCGGTGATGATCAGCAGCTTCCCGGAACCCAAGCCACCCAAAAACTCACCCTGGAAGAGCTTTCACGATTGCCCTTTGCGCTTCGGCCCTCACAACGTGCATGAAGACTACCCAGACGGCTTCAAGAGCGAAGAGCTGATCTTCTCCACGTGGTTCAATGCCGGCCTGCGCATTACCGATATCAGCGAGCCGGACCGGCCGACGGAGGTCGGCTACTACATACCCCCAACACCACCGGGCCAGGAGGCTCCGGTGATCAACGACGTCTACGTCGATGCCGACGGACTCATTTACTTGACGGATCGCCGCAACGGGGGGTTGTACATCGTCGAGTATGAAGGCTAGGAAGAGACCGCTTTTTTGTGAGCTTGCGTGGGTATATTGACAATACACTGACCAGTGTATTGTGGTGGCTTAGAGGCGTTGGGTTTGACAAGTCATTGAGATGACGAATAATTTCGACAATGTTATGGATCTTAATTACCGCAATACACCGGTCAGTATACTCACTAGTTATACAGCAAAAACTATTTCATGCAGTCCATGAATGGCATCCGTACCAGACACGACCGTGAACCCTTCGCTCCTAGCCTCAACATGGAAAACGCCCGTCTTGGTTGGCGGCCTCTGCTTTCTGCTGGTCTGGCGATCGATCTCGTTCGTTGATAGCGACTGGCTAACCGTAATTCCTTCTTGGCTCCTCCTTGCGATTGCCGGCATCATTCCGCAACTCTTCCTGTTGATCTATCCCCTCGTTACGCGCCAACAGGCCTCCGCCACTCGTTTCCGTTTGCCCCGATTGAAACGTCTCGCCATAGAAGCCGTGATCGCACTTCCAATCATTGTTGGCTGCGTTCTTCTTCTCACGATCGTCGAGTACGCACTTTCCCGCCTGTCCCCGGGGACATCGCTCTATCCAGAGTTCATGGAACGCATGGGTCGATCACCGGGTACTCCATTTGTCTACGCGTTTCTACTCGCTTCTTTCCTGTACGGCCCAATCGCTGAGGAAGTCTTCTTTCGGGGCTTCCTTTTTAACGCTTTCCGTAAACGGATGCCGCTCGTCGCTGCGGTTGTCGTGCAATCGCTCATCTTCGGTTTTGCCCACTTCTACGGCTCCTCGCATGCCTTTGCCGTAGCCTTCTTGGGCCTCGTGCTCACGTTGGTTTATTGGTGGCGGCAAACGATTTTTGCTCCCATATTCGTCCACGCTGGTTTCAACGCACTCGCCGTAGCCGGTGTCCTACTTACAATGTACGCCCATTCAAACTCTGCATTTCTTGGTGTCTCGCCACAGGAACCAGTGACAGAAAATGTCATCGGAACGGTCACACCCAATTCGCCTGCAGCCGAATCGGGGCTCCGTCCCGGTGATACGATCACGCATTTTGACACTCATCCGGTGACGGACTTTCAAAACCTCGCTGAAACCGTAAGCTGGTATGAACCCGGTGACTCTGTTGTCGTAACGGTGGTTCGTGATGGGATACCCATCGACATCACCGTCATTCTTACTTCCCGCCGTGCCATGTCCACCCAGTAATCGGAATGCCGTATAACAAATCGCTCAACCAGAGCGGCGGTTGGGCGCCGAATCTGCGATTGAGAGTCACTGGCCGCCGCCCGGTTAGCTTTGGGTTCGCCCCATGGATACTCCGGCGAGTTTCGAACCCCAGACCGCTCTCGAACGCTCGCTAGTCGCTCCGTAGCGGTGGGACACCGCGCCACCCGTTGAGGGGGCAGGAATCGCAGCGCGGGCGGCTGCGGCAGAAGGACCCTTTTCGATGCCTGTTGACTGATATGGATAGGATTGATAAATTGTCTGTATCTTATGGACAGGGGGTCGATATGAAGGCCACGGTAAGAAAGAAAACCTACAACCTGGATGGAGAGATGATCGATAAGGTCCGGCGGCTGTTCAACGTAAAGACCGATACGGAGGCTATTCACAAGGCGCTGCAGAAGACCGCTGAGGACCGAGAGACCGAGGAGGCCTTGGAAAGACTGCTCAGAGAGGGACGCTTTCGGACCATTTATCGGTGAAATATCTCCTCGATACCAACGTCTATCTTGGCGCCTTTCGATCCGAGTACAAAAAGGCACAATTCAGGCACACCTTTTTCCCGCTTTTACCTGCCAGCTTTCTTTCCTCAGTGGTCGCCTACGAGCTTTACGTCAATGCCCGAGATAACCGCACCCGTACTTTGATGAAAGAGTTTGTTCGCCCAATGGAGCAAGCTGGGCGAGTCATAGCGCCCGCATTTGATGACTGGGTCGAGGCGTCTGCCATCGCAACAGGGATTGAGCAGAAAGACAGGGGTTGGCGCTCAAAGCTTCCCACCCTTTTGAATGATATCCTCATCGCGCTCTGCGCGCGCAGGATCGGGGCGACGCTCCTGACCTATAACAGGGACGATTTTCGTCTCATCCGCCGCCACAAGGATTTTTCTCTGCGTGTGCTTGCCGAATAGTCGGCGTTCTCGGCCTCAGGGCAGCGGGGGGACGCCACGCCAGCCGTTGAGAGGGCAGGAACTACAGAGCGGCTTGGTCCGACAGAAGTCTTTTCCCACATTGACCAGCATGGCGTGGTACTGGTTGTATAGGGCCACGTCGGCAGGAAGCGATTTCATAAAAAGCTGCTGGGGTGGAAGAAAAGGGATCGGGAGTCTTTTTGATGCAAAGCTCTCGCCTCAGACCGATCACGGCGGCGGCTGAGCTTGCGTTTTGCTTAAGACAGCAAGGATTCGGCGGGGATAGCTAGGTGCTTATGTAAAGATCGCATCATACCGACAGTGAGCTTCCTTTTTTTGTTG
>JAUXIP010000086.1 GCA_030620935.1 Deltaproteobacteria bacterium
CAATTCGACCAATAAAAGGGGAGACTTCTATGCCCGCGATTGTTTTGCTTGCTATCGGTCTCATCGCGTTCTACCTTGCTTACCGTTACTATTCCAAATTCTTGGCTGAAAAGATCTATCGGCTCGACCCTAATTTTAAGACACCTGCCCATGAGTTAGAAGATGGAGTGGAGTATGTGCCCACTCACAAGCATATCCTTATGGGGCATCATTTTGTTTCAGTGGCAGGGGCTGCGCCCATCGTCGGGCCTGCCATAGCGATGATCTGGGGATGGGTACCGGCCTTCCTTTGGGTTGTTATAGGAACCATATTCGGCTCCGGCGCCCACGATCTCGGCAGCATCTGGGTTTCGGCACGACATAAGGGGAGATCCATCGGGGACCTGACAGCAAGTCTCATAAGCGAGCGTACAAGAGCGCTCTTTCTCATAGTCATCTATTTTCTGGTCTTGATGGTCAACGCCGTCTTTGCTCTAGTCATTGCAGCTCTATTCATCAGGTATCCTACCTCGGTTATCCCCGTCTTTGTCGAGATACCTCTGGCCCTGGGTATCGGTTGGCTCATCTACAAGTACAAGAGGGCGGGTATCCTCCTTCCCTCTATTGCGGCTGTCGTGATCATGTATTTGTTGGTGATCCTGTCGGCAACGTACGGCTGGGAGGTCAAAGTCCCCGAGATCAGGACTGCCGTCGTGACGTGGGTTCTTATATTGGTCGGTTATGGATTTATCTCCACACTCCTCCCCGTTTGGGTTCTCTTACAGCCCAGGGATTATATTAACGGGCATCAACTTTACTTCGGGCTTACTTTTGTATTCTTGGCAATCATCATCGGGACTTTCACCGCAGGGGGATTACCGGTCGTAGCCCCGGCGTTCCGTCTGAGTCCGCCGGGGGCGTATCCCATCATTCCGTTCATTTTTATCACTATCGCTTGTGGCGCCATTTCCGGCTTTCATTCCGTCGTCTCTTCTGGCACTACCTCGAAGCAACTCCAAAAAGAGACGGATGCGAGACCGGTAGGATATTTGGGATCTTTAGGAGAAGGGAGTCTAGCCCTAGTGACCATTTTGGCGTGTTCGGCCGGCTTTGCCACCGTGGCGGCATGGGACCAGCACTATGCTACCTGGGGTGGAGCAAACAGCCTTGGGGCGAAGGTCGGCGCCTTCGTGAACGGCGTGGGCTACTTTCTTAATCAAGCCTTTGGCATCTCTCCCATTATTGGGGCCACCTTTGCAGCTGTAGTGGTGGTGAGCTTCGCCGCTACCACCATGGACACGGGATTGAGGCTTCAGAAATACGTTACCGCCGAGTTCGGTGATGTGCTGAACTTTCCGGCACTCAAGGTCGGTTGGATAGCCACGCTCATCGCGGCAGGCACGACTGCGTTTCTGGCACTGCATGATGGGCAAGGAAAGGGCGGACTGATCATCTGGCCTCTCTTTGGAACCACCAACCAGTTATTGGCAAGCCTTGCGCTTCTCGTGATCAGCGTCTTTCTTAGGAAACTCAAGAGACCCACTGTCTATACGCTCACTCCCATGATCTTCCTCCTGTTCATGACCGCTGCGGCAATGCTCATCATACTCAAAAACTTCTGGGTAGAAAATAAATGGGGGTTGTTCACCGTCGGCGCTATTATTTTGATCAGTGCCTTGTATATGGTCGTGGAAGCTGTTCAAATCTTACGTGGAACTCGACCTACGAAAGAAGCTGCAGCTGGAGCTGGAGTATAGCGACGAGATGGTCCCCAGAGTCATACTTATCCGAGAAAACCCCGAAACGTTGACCTGTAGCAGTTGTGCTGGGACTCTGGAAGGAATAGATGCCTTTGGGTCTCGCCAAGTCCCGGATTACGCACCCATAAGAGGCGTGATGGACCGAGTGGGGGAGCTCTATTTGGCATTGCGCCGGGAGTTTGGAGATAAGGTACGGATTGAAATAGTAGACCCTCGAAACGAGGTTTACCTCATTCCCGTTTTGATAGGGGACTATCGGAGATACCACCCTGCTTTTGGGGCTTTTCTAAAGACTCTTTTTCTTGGCATAAGCCCCTTTTCTGTCATCGTCAATGGGAGGGCCCTGCATATTGGCGAACTCCCTTCCCCTGACGTCCTGGTCGAAGAGGTAGGCCAGTTGCTACGGGGCTCAGAATTTGTTGCAGCATGAGAGCTAACGAGAGGGAGGAGGTCATTTGCCTATGACCGGAACGATAAAAAAAATCATCAGAGACAAGGGATACGGCTTCATAATCCCCGATGACGGCAGTAACGATGTCTTCTTTCATAAGGGGAGTCTTGCCCCCAGAGGCCAGATCGAGGATCTAAATGAAGGAGATTCCGTGCAATTTCAGACCCGGCAAGGCGAGAAGGGACCCGTGGCCGTTGATCTGAAGTTGCGATAGGGACCCCTCGGCATGGAAGGACTACGTTTAACGGGGATTACTCGTGAGGAGCATTACTATAAAAGCTCTTTATTTCTGCTGAGCCACCAGGCGCGAGAGTTTATCTAGTTTCTCTTTGAGTTGCGGCAAGGTAATAGGTCTGCTCAAAACATCGTTGCAGCCGGCATCCAGGCAACTTTGGACCTCATCTTTCTGAAAAAGAACCGTGACAGCAAGAATAGGGGTCTCTTTCGTTTTTGAGTCTGCACGCAGCTTCCGGACAACCTCCCGGCCGTCTATCCCTCCGGGCAGCATGATATCCACGATCATCATATCTGGGTTTTCCTCTTGTGCTCGCTTCAACCCCTGCAAACCATCGGTCGCTTCCACGACCTCATAACCCAAACGGCCGAGTTGATGCCTGAGGATCTCAAGATTATCTTCGTTGTCTTCAATAACGAGAACTTTAAGCATACTGATCTTCTCCTATCTTCACACTCTATCTATGTTAACTCTTTCACGAGGCGTTGAAAACCTTTTTCTCAGCCCCTTGTCATGCGCATTTACTTTCGATAGATTCTCATCACGATCGCCGTTTCCGTCTCCTCTGGATAACTAACGATGAATAAAGCCAATTTAGCTGCCCTTAAAAAGGACTATTTAGCCGCTCTGAAAATCATCAGCCAACAAGGTTTGAGCGACGCCTTTGCCCATTTGAGCGCCCGGGTCAACGGAGGCAAGAAAATGCTCTTCATGCCACGCAAGAGCCCGGCCCTTGTGAAGACAAAAGATCTCTTTGTGGTTGATCTTGACAAGCCAGTTCACCAGTCGACGGTGCATCAGGCCATTTACAAAGCCCGACCGGACGTCCAGTCTGTGCTCCACTTTCATTCCCCCCGAGTCGTTCTCTTGAGCGTAATCGGCCAGACTGTGCGCCCCATGCACAACTACAGCGCCATTTTTTACGAGGGGGTTCCACTCTTTGAGGCGGCCGGGCAAGTGGAAACTCCTGAGCGCGCCGGTGAGATTGCCAGGCTCCTTGGTCCGGCCAAGGCTGTATTGCTGCGCGGGCACGGGGCTGTCGTCGTCGGACGAAGCGTTGCTGAGGCTTGTGTTCTCTCCCTTTATCTCGAAGAGTCGGCCCACCTCCAGGCAGAAGCTATGAAGCTCGGACAGCCGGAATACTTGAGCCCGGAGGAAGCTGAAAGGATCGCCCGCAGGACATTTAAGCCTGAATCTACCCTTCGAGCGTGGGAGCATTTCAAGGGAACACTTCGGGCGTAAACAGGCCGTTAAAAGTCCCACCTGCCTCGTGTCGGGCGCTCCAAAGAAGAAAAGCATGCACACGAACCATCTTATTCACGAAACCAGCCCCTATCTCCAGCAACACGCGCACAACCCTGTGGAATGGTACCCCTGGGGAAAAGAGGCACTGCAGAAGGCCAAAACGGAAAATAAGCCCATCCTCCTGAGCATCGGCTACTCCGCCTGTCACTGGTGTCATGTCATGGAACAGGAATCGTTTGAAAACGAGGAGATCGCCTCCTTGATGAATGAGCACTTTGTCAGCATCAAAGTCGATCGGGAGGAACGGCCGGATCTCGACGAGATCTATATGAACGCGGTCCAAGTGCTTACGGGACACGGCGGTTGGCCGATGACGGTCTTTCTCACCCCCGAGGGTAAGCCCTTTCACGGCGGCACCTATTTTCCCCCTGAAGACCGCTATGGCGTCCCTGGTTTTCCCAAAATCCTTAAAGCTGTGGCCCACGCTTACCGAGAAAGGCCTCAGGAGGTAGAAAAAAGCGTAGTGCAGATCCTGGAGACTCTCCATCGCCTTTCCGATCTCCAGGAAAGCCAGCGCCCTTTCTCCCACGATATTATCGCACAGAGCGCAAACCAACTCTCTCAGGCCTATGATCACGAGCACGGCGGGTTGGGCAAGGCCCCCAAGTTTCCCAACGTAGGTGTTTTTGAGTTCTTTCTCCGCCACTACTACCACTCAAAAGACCCGCGCTTTTTGGAAATGGTAACGCACACCCTAAGAAAAATGGCCGAGGGCGGTATCTACGATCATCTGGGAGGCGGCTTCCATCGCTACTCCGTCGACGAGAAGTGGCTGGTGCCTCACTTCGAGAAGATGCTTTATGATAATGGCCAACTCGTCCGTGTCTACGCGCAGATTTTCTGTATTACCCAGGAGCCGTTTTTCAAGCGCATCGTCGAAGAAACTCTCGATTATCTCCTGCGCGAGATGTTTCACCCGGAAGGGGGTTTTTATTCCACACAAGATGCCGATAGTGAAGGCCACGAGGGAAAGTTTTTTGTCTGGGATCGCGACGAGGTCCTCCAGATCCTGGGCGAGGAGGCAGGGGAGATCTTCTGCCGCATCTACGATGTCAGTGAGTATGGCAATTTCGAAGGCAAGAACATTCTTCATCCGATATTGACAGTGGAGCAGACGGCAATGTTCTTCAAAAAGGACGTCGCAGAGATCGAAGGGCTGATCGCGGGCGCGAGAAAAAAGCTCTTTCACGAAAGGGAGAAACGAGTTAAGCCCTTTCGCGACGAAAAGATTTTGGCGGCGTGGAACGGGCTGATGATTTCCGGTTTGGCAGAGGCAATTAAAATATCGCCCCATCCACGCTATCGCGAGGCAGCGGAGAAGACCGTCAACTTCATCTTTTCAAGAATGACCCAGGACCGTTTCCTACTTCACACTTACAAAGACGGCCAGTCAAAGCTTCAAGGTTATCTCGACGACTACGCATTTTTGGCAGTGGGGCTTCTGGACCTCTTTGAAGCGACTTCAGAACGCTCCTACTTAGAGCAAGCCACTGGCCTCGCTGAGACGATAGTCGGCGAGTTTTGGGACGACAGTGGCGGAGGCTTTTTCTACACTGGCAACTCCCAGGAGCAACTCATCAGCCGCTCCAGGCCGGCATTTGACAGCTCTATTCCTTCAGGGAATTCTATGGCTGCTCAGGCTCTTCTCAGGCTCTATCATTACTCTGGAAACGAAGACTATCTAAAAAAGGTAGAAAAAACACTCCGGCTGTACTATGATTCCATGGAAAAGCAACCGTTTGGCTTCGCCCACATGCTCGCGGCCCTGGACTTTTATCTGGAAAAGCCCAAGGAGATCGTCTTGGTGGCGGCGAGGAGCGACCCAGCCACCCAAGAGATATTGACTCAGCTCCACTCCACTTATTGCCCCAACCAGACCCTACAGGTTGTTGAGCCTGGGGAACCTTTAGAAAAAATCTCCCTCTTGTTGAAAGGGAAAGCTCAGATTGACGGTAAACCAACGGTTTACGTCTGTCACAATTTTACCTGTTCCCCACCTGCGACGGAGTGGGAAGAGATAAAAGCCATGTTGGATGGCTGAATGCTCGGCACAGAATCACCTGGTCGCACTTCCCGGAAAGATTCCACGAAAGACCCTACAAATTTAGCCTATTTCTCTCTCTTTCAGATAGTCGCTGGTGCGGGAGGTAAAGTCGGTAGCGTAGCCTTTTTCTTTTGCTCCGGCTTTCTTTCCTTGCCTCCCCCAGCTGGGATTAAAGTTCTTGTCCGTGTAACACTCGGGGGGCATGCGCGATTGAAGTCCTCTTTCGGCGAGCTTTTCTTCAAACATCTTGCGAATCGAAGGATCTTCCTGCCAGTACTGGATTTCGTTCTTCTCATAGTCCACAACGTTGTCTCCAAGTCCCGGGTGAAGGCGGGAACGGTGCAAAGCAAGCATCTTCGCCGGTTTATCGCTCAAATCAAAATGGTGGTGAAACCAGTTATTCGGCGGGACAACCGCAGCGCCTTCCTGCCAAGGGCAGACTATTTTTTCCTGCCCCTCGGGCCACATAAGCGAATAGCCTTCAGCGTTTAAAAAGATCACGACTGTTCCAGGCCCGTGACGGTGGGCTTTTTTGTATGTGAATGGCTCGGACTCTCCGATATGTGCCCACATCGGAGAATTCGGGAAACGAAGCCAAACGATGCTTCGCCCCACCCCCATTTCCGTGTTGTCTTCGAACTTGTCCCACGCCAACACGTCGGGGAAAAAATTCCCCCGCCAAATGTTTCGCTTGCGCACGCCATCGACTGTCACCCCCTCGGCCGCGGAGTAGAAGTCCCCGGCCTTGTAAAGCCGACTTTTGTCTACGACCGGACAGCCAAAGAGGATTTCCCGGTCGCGGATGGTTTCCATGGCCATCGGAAGATAACTGTAATGGACGACTCTGCACGGCCTCTTTCCCTGCATGTTCGAGAGCTGATACCAAAAATTCCCCGGAACTAGGAACAGGCTGAATTTGTTCCATTCGAAATTGATCTTTTTTTCTCCATCCGCCCACAGTGTCGTCACTCCCTGACCGTCGGCTACGAATATCAGCTCGTCGACCGCCATTTTAAACGGCTTGGAGCTTTGGCCGGGAGGGATTTCTTGGACGTAAATCTGCGTCCAGCCTTCCTGCCCGGCAAGCTGGAGAAAACATCCTCGGGTCCCGCGCTCTTCCCAGGGGCCGACTTCAATCGTCTTGAAGTCATTGATGAAATACCCTTGATGAATAGGTATCTCCTGCTCTTTAACCCATTGTTCGTACTCGGGCACCCGATGCCCTTTGGGTTGTGTTGGAACTGACGCCATTACTAAATCTCCCTCTATACCTGTGCGGGGCTCTATGTCACAAAGTGTGGTTCCTCGGGAGAAAACCTTCCGGCCTGAGCCAATAGGTCTTTTCCTCGAGGACCACCGCCCCGTCCCCTTGATGTGGGTTCTCCCCTGGTCAGGGCCTGTCTCCAACCTTCTCGTCCCTGTGTCTCAGCCCTTCAGGTTCCCACCCTTCGGAACCGATTCGACCTGGGGAGGGCGCAGGGGGCCTGCTCCGAAGAAAGGGAGACGTCCGACACTAAAGTTACCTCGGGAAAACGGACCTGACAGGTTAGGCACCTAGGGGCAGAGAAGTAGAGAATCATCGGCTCCCGCTGAGGAGCGGGTCCCCTGCGCTTTTCTGGAGCACCACCCTTTTTGCCCTAGAGCCCCTGTGCGGTTGACATAACTCCGATGAGGCGCTCTAGGTCCTGTGTTGAATAATACTCGATCTCTATCTTTCCCTTTCCGGACCTTGCCCCGTGAACTATTCGTACCTTGGTCCCTAAGGACCGTTGGAGACTTTCTACGATCGAGCGGAGGTTGGGGTCCGCCTCCGGTAGCTTTGGACGCCTCCTTCGGCCCGACTTAAGGTGCCTGACCAGCTTCTCGGTTTCTCGAGTTGATAACCCTTTTGCTATGACTTCGCGGGCCACGGTTAAAATCAACGGCTCACTCGCCAGACCCAGTAAGGCA
>JAUXIP010000261.1 GCA_030620935.1 Deltaproteobacteria bacterium
TCCCAAGCCGCATCGATTACAGCAGTTTCACGCGTCTCGGTCGACCCCACCAGATAGACAAAGTTCTGCATGGGGCCGATCTCAATTTGTTTGAAATAGAGAGGATTACTCATTTCGCAAACGCAAAATACAGAATCCAGGAGTCAGAAGCCAGAAGGGGGGAGGAGATTCTGAATTCTGAATTCTGAATTCCTATGATTTGATTTTAGTGGCCAATGACTCGTAGCTTACCCCTTCACCATTCTCCTGGCTCACCGGAAGACCCAGACTAGACCACCCAGGGGCGATGACATTTCCAATGGGGTCCCGCATCCCACCAAAACCTCCCTGCATACTAGAGACATCCTGATAGCCCGCCTCCTGAAGCATCTTTGCGGCCGCATCCGAGCGAGGACCGGCCTGACACCCGACAATGATTTTTTTATCCTTTGGGAAATGGCCCTCGACGACCTTCACAAACTCGCCATTCATCACCATCCCCTGAGCCGGATCAGGAAAGGCAACTGGAATATTAACTCCGCCCTTCGGGTGACCGGCCGAAAATTCCCGCTCTGTCCGCACGTCGATGTATACGCAGTCGGAATCCTTCTCGAGCAGATCGTGAGCTTCTTTAGGGTTAGTTTCTTTAACCGCCATGAAAAACTCCTCTCTCTACATGCCCATAATATTATAGCCTGCATCCACGTGGACCACCTCTCCGGTCACGGCACTGCTCATGTCGCTCACTAAGTAGAGTGCTGTACGTGCCACCTCCTCAGTCTCGATATTTCTCTTAAGCGGCGCCCGCTCGCTGACATAGTGCAACATGTCTTTAAAGCCGGCAATTCCCGAGGCCGCAAGCGTCCTGATAGGACCGGCTGAAATGGCGTTGATCCTGATTCCTTTCGGCCCCAGATCATGGGCAAGGTATCTGACGCTTGCCTCCAAGGCCGCCTTGGCCACCCCCATGATATTGTAATTAGGGATCACTCTTTCCGATCCCAGGTAGGTCATGGTCAAGATCGCTCCTCGACGTCCCTCCATGAGCCGGGCCGCCTGGCGCGACAGAGCGACCAGAGAATAAGCGCTCACGTCCAAGGCTATGTGAAAACCTTCCCGGCTGGTTTGAGCATAAGGATGGGTAAGGTCCTCTTTGTTGGCATAGGCGATAGCGTGGATTAAGATATCCAAACTGCCCCATTCCCGCTGCAGAGTTTGAAAAACTTGCTCGATCTCCTCGTCTTTGGACACGTCGCAAGGGAGGATGATTTTCGCGCCGATCCCTTCCGCCAACGGTCTTACCCGTTTCTCAAGAATCTCTCCGGCATAAGTAAAGGCGAGCTCTGCGCCCTCTTCGTGAAGGGCCCGAGAGATCGCCCAGGCGATGCTCCTGTCGTTTGCCACACCGAAAATCACCCCACGCTTTTTTTCTAATAGCCCCATAACCGCTTCCCTTCACTTCTTGTACATTGCAAAATGAAAATTGCAAAGTTTGAAAATCAAGATTTTTTATTTTGCATTTTGTCTTTGGACTTTTTCCTTGGTCTTTCCTGAAGCCCTCTCTGCCACAGATATTCCTTCTCCCCCAAATGTTTTCCCACCCAGCGCGACAGGACAAAAAAGAGATCGCTCAAGCGGTTGACATATTTCAGCGGCCATTCGGTGATCTCTTCCACACGGGAAAGCCGGAGGATCTCGCGCTCGGCCCTGCGACAAACCGTGCGACACTGGTGAAGATAGCCCCCGATCCTTCCCCCTCCGGGAAGGATAAAGGATCGGAGCGGCTCAAGCTCCTTCTGGCACTCATCGATGATCTGTTCGATCCTCCTAACTTCCTCTTCTCCTAGTCGATGCATACCTTCATAGGTGAAATCAGGCGGCGTCGCCAGCTCGCTGCCCAAGTCGAAAAGCTCATCCTGGATCTTACGCAAAACCTCATCCAGAAAACGATGGCTCTTTCCCTCCTTGAGCCGCTCCTCGTTAAAAACCCGCGCGAGCCCCACGATGGAGTTCAGCTCATCGATGGTCCCGTAGGCCTCTATTCGGAGCGAATCTTTCGGCACCCGCTTCCCGCCTACCAACCCGGTGTCTCCCTTATCTCCAGTCCGGGTATAGACACGTGTGATTCTGATAGCCATAGAATTGTAGTATTCAGAAGTCAGAAGCCAGTATTCAGAATCCCCTCCCCCCTGAATTCTGATTTCTGCATTCTGACTTCTGTCTCCTGGATTCTGAATCCTCTTTTGGACCCTTCACCCCTTTATCCCTTCTTTTAACCCCGATCCGACAAAAAAACCAAGTTGCGTGCGACGCTGGGGTGCATGTTGCATATATTTCAGACAAATGGGTGGTCCTTCCGTAACTTCACTGACAGTGTGTTTCAGATTGCATTATGCAAATTACTCTTCGCCAAGGTCTGGTACTTCACAGGGCTGATTTCTTTGACCCATTTAATGTCGGATCGGGGTTAACCGATTCTGCCAGTCCCGTTCCAACTGTTACTCCTCATAACGTTAATACCACTGCTGGTCAACAAATAGGAGTTGAGTCGGGTTCTGCCTGCGATCTAAGAATTGGAGCGGGACCAAAAGAAGTAAGCCGGAATACCCAGGCCGACGATACCGGCTCCTAGAAGGGACTCCAAAGGTCTCTCCTGAAAAGTAGCGACGGCGATACCCATATAGCAAAGAATAAAAAGAGACGGCGCCCAAGGATAGCCCCGGATTTTGTAAGGCCTGTTGAGATTAGGCTGCCTCCATCTCAAGACCAATAAGGCGCCCACTGTCAGCGCGGAAAAGAGCGCGATCATGACACTTACGTAGGTCAATAAAGCGTCGAAGGTGCCGGTCAGGATGAGAACGGAAGACCAAAGGGCTTGCAGGATAATGGCATTCGCCGGCGTGCGAAAACCTGGGTGGATCCGTGCGAGCCGGCGAAAAAAAATGCCGTCCTGGGCCATGGCAAAGTAGATACGGGGACCGGTCATGACAACGACATTTAAGGCCCCCAGAATGGAAAGAGCGATAATCGCCGTGACCCAGGCGGAACTTTGATAACCGAAGAGGGCAGTCGTCGCCAATTCCGCCACCCGGATCGTCCCCTGCATCTGCTCCACCGGCGCGCCATAGAGGTAAATCGCATTGATGGCGAGGTAAAGAAAAAGGATCATCAGGTTGGCCCAAAGAAGCGCTGCCGGAAGGGTTTTCTCCGGATGCTTGACCTCACCAGCCATATAAATCACCGCGTTCCACCCTGCATAGGTGAAGATGACCGGGAGAAAAGCGAGCCCTAATACGGAAAGATCCCTTTCTGTCCCCAATTCAAAGAAGGGAGAAAAATGGTCCAGGTTTCCCTTTCCCAAAGTTACTCCCAATAAAATAATTCCAAGAAGGGCGCCAATCTTAAGCACTGTCAAGAAGTTCTGTAGTTTGGTCCCCTGCCTGACTCCAATACAATGAACAGCGGAGAGGGCCATAACCATCGAAATCGAAAAGAGATGCGCCAGTGAGAGACGGAACGGGAAACCAAGCGCGTCCGTGGAGATCAGAACGTAGTCCCGCGAGAAGAACGGTAAAAAAAAAGCCATATGCTCGGTGAAGGCTACGGCTAAAAAGGCAACCGAGCCCGAAAAGGTGACAAGAAAGGAGGACCACCCTGAGAGAAATCCGAGAAGAGGACCATAGGCCTCTTTCAAGTAGACATAATCTCCGCCGGCATAGGGAAAACTGGTAGCAAGCTCAGCGCAGCTCAGAGCGCCGGCCAGCGCGAGAAGTCCTCCGAAGAGCCAGACCAAAAGAATCCCTCCCGGAGAAGGAAGGGTCTGAGCAATAAAACCAGTGGTAATAAAGATCCCGCTACCGATCGTGGTCCCTGCAATCAGCATCGCCCCGTCAAACCACCCCAGCTCACGTTTCAATCCACTTTGCGCCATCGAGCATACTTTTAGCAGGTCGAACGCCATGCGAGCAAATACCTCTCACATTGAGTCTACCGCCCGCGTGTTTCGTGTGTAGTCTTGGGATAGATTCTGAAGTTCTCGTGAAAGTCAGCGGTCGAGACACGACTAAAACTAGAAAATCGTGGGTTCAACAACCACGACGGGAGGAGGGGGTGTGTGGTGGCCAGGGACAGAATCGAACTGCCGACACGAGGATTTTCAGTCCTCTGCTCTACCGACTGAGCTACCTGGCCAGAAATTCGCAATATTGCTCAAAACCCATGCAGAGTCAAGGTTGGTGCGACGCCTTGACGCCTGATGGTAGGGTGGAAAGAGGTTCGGA
>JAUXIP010000275.1 GCA_030620935.1 Deltaproteobacteria bacterium
CACTCCGGCGCTACCCACAAGGAGGTAAGAATAACGGCCCATATCCCCAGGGATCAGGATCGGATGACCTAGGTTCTGGTATGCTCTGGGTATCTGGGGGTGGCCTGGAGGAAACGCCCGGGTGGCGCCTTTGCGATGGACACAAAGGCGTCGTTGTTTTCCCTCTACCACATGGTCTTCGACTTTGGCGATGTTGTGGCAGACGTCATAGATCAAGTTGAAACCCAGCTCGCGCGGGCTGATATCCAGCGCCGTCATGAAGGCCTTTTCCGCCAGGCTCATGATGACCTGTCGATTGGCCCAGGCGTAGTTTGCGGCCGAGGCCATAGCTGCCAAGTAATTCTGTCCGTCGGGAGATTGGATCGGAGTGCAGGCCAATTGACGGTCCGGGAGTTGGATTCTATGCCTGGCCATTGCCTGATTCATTACCTTGAGAGAATCTTCACAAGTCTGGTAACCCAAACCTCTCGATCCCGTATGAATCAAAACCACTACCTGATCGGGGAAAATACCCAATGCTTGAGCCACGTCGGGAAGGTAAATCTCTTCGACCCGCCCGATCTCGAGAAAGTGGTTCCCGGACCCCAGGGTGCCGACCTGTTTAAGACCCCGCTCCAATGCCCGGTCGCTGAGGAGTTCTGGATCGGCGTCCCGAAGTCTGCCCCCCTCCTCCATAAACTCCAGGTCTTCATGCCGACCGTAACCCTGTTCCACGGCCCAACGGGCGCCTTCCTTGAGCAAGCGCTTTTCGTCTCCCTTGGATAGTTTGGGGATAGCGCCCTCCGAGCCGACCCCGGAGGGAATGAGAGAAAAGAGGGTGTCTACGACCCGTGGGAGCTTTTCTTTGATGTCGCTGAAGACCAGACCGGTCTTCACTAAACGGACCCCTCAATTGATATCGTAACCGACGCCTCCGGGTGAGATGACGCCGTCGGTTAAGTCCATGGCCGCCACACCACCGATGGGAAAACCGTAACCCCAGTGAATATCCGGCATGGCAAGGGAATAGCCCACGATGCCGGGCAGATGGGCGACATTCATTACCTGTCTCAAGCTGTTGTCGTCTTTGAGGCCGGATAAAAGCTTTTCCGAGGCATAGATTCTTCCTGGCACCCTCATCCCACCTTGGCGTGGAATCTCCCAGAGACACTCTTCAAGCCGATTAAGCTTAATATCTTCTCCAACCATGCTCTTAAACGTCAAAAATCACTCTAGCGTGCCAAACATTGTTTTCTTGCCAGACCTTGAGCTCATGATAGGTCACACCCTTGATCTCGGTGTAAAAGCGGTGGCGCTTGAGATCGAGGATCTCTCCGGTAAGTCGGCCCTCGAGAAGACCCGACTCAATCTTCATCACCTCACATCGCTTGCCGACAAAGCCTTTAAGATTGAACTGAGCCAGCAACTCACACAGCCAAGCGTGGAAGAGTTCTTCCTGCCCCTCTGCTCGGACCGAAATTGCAATCTCTTCTTTTAACTCGATCCCGTTGCGGTCGGCGATCAGCCCGTAGAAAACCTCTCCGGCGGAGGAAAAGAGGCCGGGTAAATCCGCCGCTTCCACCTCGATCCCCAGATCCGCCGTGTGTTCGATTTCTCGGAAAGTCGTTCCGTTCTCAGCCACTTTTTATTCCTCGTCCCGTTGTACGATCAACGGGACCATGGCGTCACGGATGACTTTTTCGCTCACCTCGCCGAACTGCTCTTTGAAACGGTCCAGTGGAACCACTGCCTTGGCCATAGTGCGATGGCCTCCGGCGCTGCCTATGGTATCGAAGAGCCTCTTCATGATGTCGCCGGCGCTCCTGACGTAGCCGACATTCCGCACCGAGATCACCACGCGATCCTCGCACAGCCCGGAGACTACGCCCCAGTATACCCCTTCGATCTGCAAACAGAACTCCGCCATCTGGGAGATGACGTCCTCTCTTTTGATTTCGCCCATGTGGATGACCGCCACGCCGTCGTGTAACTGCAGCCGGCTCAGAGCGCGCCCGAGCGCCTCCAGATCCTCACGCGGCAACGCCGGTCTTTCGATCCGGCTGATCAAGGCGCGGTTGGCAAGAGGATAGAGATAAGTGAAGGCCTCGAGATCGGCCAGGTTGCTTCCCCGTTCTAAAAAGAGCGTGTCTGTCTTGATGCCATACAGCAGGGCTGTCGCCAACCTCTGAGAGGGTTCCATCCCGGTCGCTCTCAAATATTCGGTGAAGATCGTCGAGGTTGCCCCGTACGGAGTCCTCAGGTCGGTAAATCGAGCGTTAAAAGGCGTCCGCTTGGGATGGTGGTCGACGACTAGATCCACCTTATCCAAAGGGGGATCGAAATAAGGGGGCTGCACGTCTACCAGGGCCAAGCGGGCTTCGGCTTTGTTCAGGTCCTCATAGGCGACCCTGTCGATCTGAATATCCAGGTGGCGAATCATTGCGAGATTCTCCGGCCGGGTGACCTCGCCGAAGGTAACGATCGGTGTTGTAGCCCGGTTCCGCCCTAAAAGCTCGCGCAACGCCAACGCGCTCCCGATCGCGTCCGGGTCCGGGTCGTGCTGGAGTAAAATGTGAATCTTGTTCTTCTCGCCGAAAAGGGATCGGATCTTCTCCACCTTTTTTCGATTCATCGTATCGAGGAGCCGCGGAACGCAAAATTCCTCGAATATATCTTGAAGTTGGACTTGCCGTAGTAGAGGGTCCTTTTCATCTTTTACGGCCTCTTGCTCGGTGGTGAGGGAGAGGATTGGGATTTTCTCGTCGAGAGCCCTGAGAAGATCGTAGACTTGGCCTCGAATTGCCGGGTCCCGGATAAAGAGAATCACCTGGTCGACGTTGTCCAAGTAGTTGAATCTTTTGTAGGTGCTTTCTTTGAGCGGATCGCCCTGCCGAACTTCCCCACCCTGCCGCTTGATCTTTTTCGCTACGGCCGCGTCCTGAACTAAAAACAGGACTTCTCCCCGCTTGGCCGCAACCTTACGCATAAACTGAAACAGCAGGTCGTCCTGGCAAATCGCTAGATAATTCATAGACCATCCCTCGAGTGAGGCAGTTTTAGAGAGGAAGCGTTAAGGCCTTGAAATGGCAAAAGTAGCCGCCGATTTGCATGGGGAAAAAACTGTAGCATCTCTGACCCTGCTTTTCCAGAGGGATGGGGTTGAAAGCTTCCTGTCGATAATCGTATAAGAAGAGACTCGTTTTAAAGGAAAGGGGTGCTCTTAAGTCATGATTAATAGTGGAGAAAGAGGGTTCGGTCTACCTAAATTTAGTCTTAAGGATAGAGAGAGGCGATGGGGTCGGGTGAGAGAGCTGATGCGCGAGGCAAAATTGGACTTCATTATCGGCTTTCCCAACCAGAGCCACTGGGATCAGTTTCAGTCGGACATCAGGTACCTTACGCATATCGGAGGCCATCAGACAGAGGTGGCGGTGGTTTTTCCTGTGGAGGGAGAAGTAACAGCTTTTGTCCGGGGGGCCAATGAAATCGAGTGGTGGGGGATCGTTCAGGATTGGGTAAAAGACATTCGTGCCACGCGGCGGACTTGGGGGGAGCCGGTTATTGAGCGGCTCAGGGAATTGAAGGCAGAGGGGGCCTGTATCGGAGTCTCCGGCCTGAGCGGGCTGCTCAGGGCTCCTGAGGGGACCGTCGTAACCGGAATGTTGGAAAAGGTGAAAAAAGCCTTTCCCAAAGCCCGGTTGGAAAACGCTACGGAGCTGCTTCAAGACGCCCGATCGGTAAAGGGGCCGGAGGAGGTGGCTTTTATGGAGCGTGCGGCGGAGATTCTGGATAAAGTTGTCGAGGCCATCTTGGCTAAGGCCCGGCCAGGCGTGATGGAAAACGAAATGGTCGCCACGATCTGGTACACAATCATCGCAAACGGCGGTGATTATCCATCGATGACCCATTGGGGCTCCGGGGTGGGTGTCCCGTGGGCCTGTCGGATTGCCCCCCACCGCAAACTCCAGGCTGGCGATATGATCAACACGGAATTAGAAGCAAAATACGGCGGGTACATCGCCCAGACGGTTCAGGCAGCCTGTCTGGGAAAGATCCCTCCGGAACTGGCCCGTTCCTTTCAAGCCAGCGTGCAGATATTCGACGAGCTGGTAAAGTTCATGAAGCCTGGAGTCACCTTCCGCGAGGTAATCACTTTTTACCAGAAAATGGTGCG
>JAUXIP010000071.1 GCA_030620935.1 Deltaproteobacteria bacterium
AAACGCGGTCTACCCATCGGGGAGGTAACGAGCGGGACGAAGTCCCCGACCCTCGGACGATCGATCGCCCTAGGTTATGTTGCGGCGGACCAAGCCTTGGTGGGTAATACGGTAGAGGTGGAAATCCGGGGACGGGGGATTGCAGCCCGTATAGTTTCTTTGCCATTTTACCGTCGGTGTTCCGATCAGCAAGCGCATAAGGAGGGATCTGATGGAGTTTCCTGAGGGATTGAAATATTCAAAAGAACACGAATGGGTGCTTGTCGAAGGTGAGATCGCTACCATCGGGATTACCGAATACGCTCAGGAAGAGCTTGGCGATGTCGTCTACGTGGAGCTTCCCGAGGTAGGGGAAAAAGTCGTCAAGGATGATCCCTTTGGTGCCGTGGAATCGGTCAAGGCGGTATCGGATATCTATGTGCCCGTGAGCGGAGCTGTCGTTGAAGTGAACGATGCCTTGCCGGACAGTCCGGAAACGATCAATGAAGACCCTTATGGGGATGGGTGGATGGTCAAGGTAGAGATGTCCGATCCCGACGACCTCAAGGATCTTATGAGCGCGGACGAGTATGCCGAATATGTGGAACAGCAAAAAGAGGCGGGCGGGGAAGTGGAGGAGGACGAAGAAGGAGAGGAAGAGGAGGAATAAGTTTTTTCGTGCGCTATACCCCCCATTCCCAATCAGATAAAGAACAGATGCTTCAGGCTATCGGCCTGAGTCGGGTCGAAGAAATCTACGGGCACATTTCCCCCTCTCTTAGGGAGCGGTCCAGGATCTCCCTTCCACAAGGCCTGAGCGAGATGATGGTCGAAAAACAAATGGCCTCGCTTGCGGCTAAGAATGCCACGGCGCGGGACTGGCGCTATTTTCTTGGCGGAGGGATTTATCACCATTTCATTCCCAGCACTGTGGATGCCATTATCTCCCGTTCCGAGTTTTCGACCGCCTACACTCCTTACCAGCCGGAAGTCAGCCAAGGGACCCTCCAGGCCACCTATGAATTTCAAACCCTGATATGTCAGCTTACCGGAATGGAGGTTGCCAACGCCGGTCTCTACGACGGCGCTTCGGCCACCGCGGAAGCGACTCTCATGGCGCGTCGCATTCAGAAAAAAGGCCGGCGTCGAGTCCTTGTGTCAAAAGCTCTTCATCCGCAGTATCGGTCCGTTGTCGCGACTTATCTCAGAAATTTAGAAGATGTCGAGGTGGTCGAGATACCTTTTAATCAAAGAGGGAGCACCGATGAGGATTTTCTTGCCGGTGCGTTGGACGACCGGGCAATATGTTTGGTCGTCGGCTATCCTAATTTTTTTGGAGTAGTCGAGGACCTCGGGCCTCTCCGGGCAGCCTGTGCCCGGTCGGAAACACTGCTCATTACGGTCACAACCGAATCTCTATCCTTGGCCCTTTTGAAGCCACCCGGGGCTTGGGAGGCGGACATCGCGGTCGGTGAAGGACAAAGCTTGGGGATCCCCATGGCGCTCGGCGGGCCGGGTTTCGGTTTTTTTGCGTGTAAAAAGACCTATGTCCGTAGTATGCCGGGGAGATTGGTTGGAGAGACTGTTGATGGTCAAGGGCGTCGAGGGTTTGTGTTGACCCTCTCTACCCGCGAGCAGCATATCCGGCGAGAAAAGGCGACATCCAACATTTGCACGAGCCAAAGCCTCTGCACCCTAGCGGCGGCTGTGTTTATGGCGACACTGGGCAAGACCGGCATACGCCGCCTCGCCGAGATTAATGTAGCGCGGGCGCACGAGGCCCGAGACCATCTCATCCAAGAGGCGGGGCTGACCCCTGTTTTTGACGGTCCTTTTTTTAATGAGTTTGTTCTTGGGGTGAAAGACTTGAACCAGCACCTCTCTCGCTTTACCGCCAAGAAGATCGTGCCGGGGATTCCATTGGGACGATGGTATCCGGAGCTTCAAGACAGCCTGCTTATCTGTGTGACCGAAATGAACGACAGAGAGGAGATCGGACACCTTGTCAGAGCGTTCTGCAGAGATTGACTGCCCTCACTCCGTTTCTTCTCTGATCTTTGAGAAAGGCTCACCGGGGAGGAGCGGGTTTTTCTGGCCCGAAGATAAAGAGCCTTGCACAGACCAGATTCCTCCTGAGTTGGTAAGAGGGGACATCCCTGGGTTCCCTGAAGTAGGGGAGCTTGAGGTTTTGCGTCATTTCACCCGCCTTTCGCATCTGAACTACTCGATCGAGGGGCAGTTCTATCCCCTGGGCTCCTGCACCATGAAGTACAACCCTAAGATTAATGAAGTGGTGGCGCGTATGGCTGGATTTTCTCTTCTGCACCCGCTGTCCCCTCCGGAACTGATCCAGGGAGCCTTGGGACTTCTCTGGGAGCTTGAGAGGCAGCTGGCAGAGATCAGCGGCATGGATGAGGTTACGCTCCAGCCGGCCGCCGGGGCGCAGGGAGAGATGACGGGATTGATGATGATCCGTGCTTACCTTGCCGGGAAGGGGAATCCGCGCAAGAAAATTATTGTTCCCGACACGGCCCACGGCACCAACCCGGCCAGCTCAACCCTTTGCGGTTACGAAGTCGTTCAGATCTCGTCCAACCATCGGGGGATTATTAAGACAGCGACGGTGGAGGAAGTTATGGACGAAGAGGTAGCGGCCCTGATGATCACCAACCCGAACACCCTAGGTATCTTTGAGCGAGACATTGAGGCGATATGCGACGTTGTTCATAAAAAGGGCGGATTGGTCTATTTGGACGGCGCCAATCTCAATGCGCTCATGGGCATAGCCAAGCCGGGGAAGATGGGAGTTGACGTATTACACATAAACCTCCACAAGACCTTTTCTACCCCTCATGGGGGTGGTGGGCCCGGCGCAGGTCCGGTGGGAGTTAAGAGGCTGCTCCGGGACTATCTTCCCATCCCCAGGATTGTAAAAAAGGATGGACATTGGGATGTTCAAGAGAATTTTCCCAGCTCAGTAGGTCGAGTCCGTTCCTTCTTTGGCAATTTCGGTATCTTGGTGAGGGCCTTTGCCTATATCATCGCTTTGGGCGCTGATGGGCTGGAGGAAACCAGCCGCATGGCGCTTCTCAACGCCAACTATTTGAGAAAGAAGCTCGAGAACACTTTTCACCTTCCCTACACGGAGCCTTGCATGCATGAATGCGTTTTTACCGATCGATTCCAGCAGAAACATGGAGTCTATACTTTGGATATTGCCAAGCGTTTATTGGACTATGGCTTTCATCCGCCCACCATCTATTTTCCGCTGGTCGTTGCCGGGGCGCTGATGATTGAGCCGACGGAGAGTGAAAGCCGGGAAACTCTCGATGCATTTGCTGATGCCATGATTTCCATCGCCCGCGAAGCCAAGGAGAATCCGTCTTTGGTCAAGAGCGCCCCTCACTCTAGCCCGGTGGGGCGATTAGATGAGACCAGGGCAGCTAGAAAGCCTGTCCTGAGGTGGGAACCCCTCTAGCCGGCCGCTGAAAAAGCCTCATCTGCATCGTTGCGCTCAATCGCCTCGCTCCGACGTACTGGTAAAGTACGCCTCCGTTCGTCGATTTTTCGCGCGCCGTTCGGCTGAGCTCACGGTCGAAGCCTCGCATCTGAGATCTTTTTGAGCGGCCTCTGAACAGAGTTTCTCAGCCTTTTTTTTGGGAGTAATGGCACAAACCCGGTATGGGTTAGTGGACGTCTGCCGGCGACTTAGGTGAGAAGCTTTTCGATCTCTTCTTTCAATTCCTGACGGGATATGGGTTTAGCGAGGTAAGCGTCACAGCCGCTTTCTAAACACTTCTCCCGGTCTCCGGGCATAGCCTTGGCGGTTACTGCCAGAATAGGGATGGGACGCGTTTGGGGGTCCGCTTTGAGCCTCTGAGCAGCCTCGAAGCCATTCATCAGAGGCAAGGAGATATCCATAAGGATGACATGCGGATTTTCATCGCGAGCCTTATTGAGAGCATCTACGCCGTCGGTCGCGACCAACACGTTCAGGTACCCGATTTGCTTCAATTGCATCTGAAGCAGCTCCACAGTGTCCCCATGATCTTCAACTACTAAGACTTTAGTGTCCGCCAGACTCATAATATCTCGTCTATTGGCCTATTAGGGCTACTTTAGTTAAAAGGGAAATAAAATCAAGTAATAATTTCCTAAATCATGCGATAGAGAGTAAATTCGCATAGTGGGGAACGAGGACGAGCCGAAAATGAACACTCCAAATCAGTGGCTTCTCCTCACTAAATCGGCCCGAGTGAGCACTTTCGTTATTTCCGTTTTCAGTTGCTCTATCACGAACGGTTTAGGCAAGTAACCGTCACAGCCGCTCTCTAAACAGACGGCTCGGTCTCCCGGCGTCACCTTGGCGGTGACCGCCAGAATCGGGATAGGTCGAGTCTGAGGGTCGCCTTTGAGCTTGCGCGTAACTTCACAGCCGTCCATGATCGGCAGCATAATGTCCATTAAAATGAGATCCGGTCTCTGCTCTCGGACCTTGTCCAAGGCCTCCAAGCCATTTGTCGCGATCAAAACATCTGCATTCCCTGCCTGCTCTAGTTGCATCTGGAGCAGCTCTGCCGTGTCTTCGTGGTCTTCGACCACTAAGACTTTTTTATTTCCCAGGAGCATCAAGAGCCGCTTTTTGAGCAGTTTATCAACTTCCATCCTCAGTTCCTCAAGGGAAAATGGTTTAGCCAAGTAGCCGTCGCAACCTTTCTCCAACCACAAGTCCCGGTCTCCAGGCACGGCCTTCGGCGCGATCGCCAAAATGGGAACGGCTTTAGTCTGAACGTCCGCTTTAAACCTGCGGATTGTCTCCAGGCCACCCATTGTCTCCCGGAGCACCTCTACAAGGATGAGATCGGGTCTTTGCTCTCGTGCCCTGTCGATGTCGTCCGGGTTGTTGGTTACAACGTGTATCTGGAGCATGTCCAAAGTGGACTGGTAACCTTCCAAAACTTCATTGGATTTCGAGGACATAGTTGTTATGAAGACTTCCTGACTTTTATCCTGGGATAGACTTTATCCAAACGATAAGCAAAATCAAATAGAAATTTTGTAAATAGAAAGATAGGATAAATAGTACCAAATCGTTACAATAAAGTTCCCCATGCCAAGTTGGGCGAGGAACTTTTCCGTTGGGATCTGTCTTTTCCTTTTCACGATGGCCCAAGGGCCTCCATTGAAGTCGGGACGTATTGCTAAGACGACAGTTGAGAGTGCACAGCTCTTTCAACACACAGTTCACATAGTTGGGTTTTACGGAACGAAACCGTATTTCAAACGGTTATCATCATATTCGAAGCTGGCAATAATTTCCAGACGATCTCTTCCGATCCATGGAGGAATGGGATGAAACGGAGAGGCGCTCTCCACGGCGCGCATGGCCTCTTTATCTAATACGGAAAATCCGGAAGAACGGAGGAGGCGTAACCTTTCCAAGGCGCCGTTCTCTGAGATCGTGAATTTAAGGAGGAGTTTTCCCTGGAGCCCATGCGTCAATGCCAGCTCAGGGTACTCCCAGACTAATTCGATATCCCGCTTGATGCTGGTGAAGTAAGAAATATACTGCGGCTCGCGGGTGTCTAGTCGGATCGGCCGTTCCCGGGCGCTCGCCTCTGCTTTTAAAGAAGACCAAGCTACGGGGGGCAAGAGATCTTCTAGAGTGGGCAGTGGACGATCTGCTACGATACTTTTTTTGGCTAGTAATTTCTTATCGTATTCACGCCCCTCGTTTGTGTCTACTCTCTCTGATGGCTCCAAAGACTCTTGTTTGCTTTGACCGGATAGAACTGTCGATTTTTTTGCCACTTGAGCGGGTGTGTTAGTCGGACGATGGCTGGGTTTTTCGGTTTTCAGGGGAAGGGGCGATTTTTCTTCCGGAGGTAGCGGAAGAAAGGTTATCGGGATCTGTTTCGCAGCTCTCTGATTTGGACCCGGGTTGGGCCAAAGAAGTAAGAGAAGAGAGTGAAAAACCACAGAAAGCAGCAAGAAGGGCACTAACGAGGGCCGCGCGCAAAGCATAAGGCTATTTTAACTCACTGTTGAGTCGATCGGCAAGAGAAATCGGTTGTAACCTGAGAAGGAGATGGGATAGAATCCTTGTATTGGAGGATTTATGTTTGGTCTTGGCATATGGGAATTGTTGATTATTCTCGTTATCATCCTCGTTCTCTTTAGCCGCAGGCTCCCTGAGATAGGGGAGGGGTTGGGTAAAGGGATACGCATTTTTAAAAAGTCCGTCAAAGAGCCAGACGAAATCGATGTCACGCCGAAAGAGAAGAAAGAAAAAGAAGAGGCTCAGAAAAATTCATCCTAAACGGCCTCTTCCACTGACAGGATCCGACAGCTGAAATCCTTGATCTCTCCTTTCGGTTTAAGAAAAACGACAACAAACTTGGCGGACTCTTGAGGGGAGATATCAAAGCTCATTGCAGGGCTTAACTTTTGCAGGATAGAGATCTCCTTGGCGGTTAAGTTTCTGATGATCTTAGGCGACAGGGCGCTTCCGACCCACACCACTTGGCGGTCTATTTCTTCTCCCTTTGTGTTGTAAAGGTGGGCTTCGACTTGGACTTCGCGCACGCTAACGGGGTTTCGATTGACGGCCGTACCGGAGACCACCAAGACCTCCTGATTTCCCGAAATCGTCTGAAATCTCGGCTGGAGCGATTCGAGATCGATCCCTTGTGATAAATGCTTGTCGTCAAACACCACGGAACCCAGCCAAGGCGTGGCCTTGAGGACGGTTTCGATCGATCTCGGTTGGAATTGGTGCATCCAAGTCAGCAGACCATAGACAAGCAGGATGGCCGAGAAATAAGTCAGGCAATGCCGGGTCGAGATAGGTCTGTCCTCAAGAGGTTGCGACACGACTTCTTCTGTTTTTGCCGAGAAAGAGGATACCTCCCAGTTCTCTCCAAACGCGCGGTCTTCCTGGGAGGAGGCATCTTCCTGGTGGAAGGGGTCTTCTTCAGGAATAGTGAAGCCGGGGTCGGTTACATGTGACGACGGCTCTCTATTCGTGCCTGAGGCAAAAATCTCTTTTTCCGCTTCTTTGCTTGTTTTCTCTCTTTCGGGAGGAGGAAAGGAAAAACTCAATTCCCGATCTTCTTCCTCTGCTTTTTTGGTAGAGGCGATGGATACGGAGGAACTGCTCTCTCGGGTTTCTTGGGGCGCATCCGCCTCTGTTTTTACTCTTAATACAAAAATGTGTCTGCAACGAGAGCAGCGGAAGGTAGGATTGGGTGTCGTGACTAGGTTGTCGGACACTTTGTAACTGGTGCGACAACTGGGACACTGGACGATCATCGAACTCATGGATTATTCTATCACGTTTTTTTCTATGGGTTCGACAATCACGCCCTTTTCTCTAAGCCAATGCATCGCCTTGTCTATTTCAGTGTGTTGACCATCGATCTCAAGAGCGACGAGTCCCATTTCCGCGGTAACGGTTGAGCCTCGGATATTAAAGACAATGTCAAAACTCTTTGCCAACAGGCAAACGATAGGTTCCTTTACCAGCTCCTTTGGAAAGGTCAGATAGACCCGTTCGCAAACTTTTTTCTTTTGGGGGGGCATTTACGCTCTGAACATTTTCAGATAGAAAATTTAATATCTCCTACGGAGATCTTTTGCTGCCAGCCCACCCATAAGTTCGTGGTCAGGTACTTGTCACCGAAATCAGGAAAAATAGTTACAAGAGTGCCCGACCTGAGTTTCCTGGCTATCTGAAGGGTGGCATGCATAGCTGCCCCGGAAGACTGTCCTACGAGAACGCCTTCCTCCTGGCTGAGCCGATGGACCATGGTATAAGCATCATCCGTAGAGACCGGGATTTTTTTGTCTAATTGTTCCTCGTGATAGATTCCCGGGACGATCGAGCTGGCCATGTGCTTAAGCCCTTCCAGTCCGTGAAGGGCATCATCCGGCTCCACCGCGATGACTTGAATCTTCGGGTTCATTTCCTTCAGGAAGCGACCGGCGCCCATGATGGTGCCTCCCGTACCGATCCCTGCGATGAAATGAGTAATCTCGCCTTGTGTTTGACGGAAGATCTCCGGACCGGTGGTTTCATAGTGGGCCTGGGAGTTCATGGGGTTAAAATATTGATCAGGCTTGAAATATCTTTTCGGGTTTTCCGCAAGGATCTTGCGGCAGAGGTGGATGGCACCGTCAGAGCCCTCTAAGGGGTCGCTGAAAATCACTTTTGCCCCGAAAGCAGCAATGATGTATTTGCGTTCGGCGCTTACGTTGGAAGGCATCACCAACTCGACCGGGTATTCCAGGACCGTTCCAACCATCGCCAAGGCGATGCCGGTATTCCCTGAAGTCGAGTCGATAATCGTTTTGCCTTTTTCTAGTTTCCCCGATTGGATCCCTTCCCGAACCATTTTTAGGACGGGCCGGT
>JAUXIP010000336.1 GCA_030620935.1 Deltaproteobacteria bacterium
CCTAGCCTATCAAACAACATGGCGCCCAACTCCTGCTGAAATCCTTGAATGGACAGAGAGACGGAAGGCTGGCGGACATGCAGAATTTCAGCAGCACGGCTGAAATTTTTGAGTCTGGCGACCGTAGCAAATACCTTGAGCTGGTAGAGAGTCATAAAGCGAAAAGGAGAAGTGCTCTTACTCTTTTTGCGAGTCGCACCTTATCATTACAGGGCGCGAGATTCCAATCTATAATATATAAGGCTATCAGTATCTGAGAGATCAGGAAATTCATACTCGTCCCATCCTATATAATAGGACCATCCCGGGCGAGAGCCATGCTATTGACCTAATATCCGCAATCGCATTCATTCTCAAGCTTGAAGAAGGCCTTGAGTACCTTTTTGAGAGAAATAGCGCTCGTAGCAGGCGCGGATGCGCTTGCGCCTGAGCTCGTAATCTTTAAGAAGAAGACGTCCGGCGCTTTCCTGGTCCTTTTTAGTTCCTTTGAGGTCACGATTATAGCCGAGGGCCTGGGCGATTCCTCGGAGCTTTTCCGGCTCGCGTTCCAGGATATCGATCGACTGGTCGCGCTCTAGGCGCAAGCGATGATCCAGTCGGCGCAGAAAAAGGTAGCCTTCCGAGAGTAGCCTGTATTCTCTTTCCTTGATGATTTGATGATCTCTGAGCGCTTTCAGGGCCTCCAGGGTCCCCCTTTGTCGTAGTTTGGGGTAGCGATATCCGTGGGACAGCTGTAGCCTCTGGGCGAGGAACTCGATATCGACCATTCCCCCCATTCCTTTTTTTAAGTTGAATTGGGAAGAGTTTTCTCTTGCGAGTTCCTTCTCCATGCGCGCGCGGAGGTGATGAATTTCTCCTATACCCTCTTGTGTCAGGCCTTTCCCATAAGCAAAACTCTCGGCAACCGCTTCGGCGTCTTTCCCAAGCCCGCGGTCTCCGGCCACAAAACGGGCTTTGATTAGAGTTTGTCGTTCCCACAGGAGGGAGCTGGTTTGATGATAGTGGCGAAATGCATCCAGCGATGAAACAAGGGGGCCTACCTTCCCTGAGGGCCGAAGTTGCATGTCGATTTTGTATGCGATTCCCTCCTTTGTGGGAGATGAAAGAAAGGTGATCAGCTTCTGCCCCAAGCGCACATAGTACTCATGGGCAGGTAGAGAGCCTGATGCTCCCTTATCGCTTTGGGCGTCTTCCGGGGCTTCATAGATGAAAATAAGATCCAGGTCGGAATTATAATCGATCTCCTTGCCTCCTAATTTACCCATTGCCAGAACCGCGAATTTTCCCCTTGGGATACGGCCAAAACTCTTTTCCGTCTCTTGGTGGGATAGCTGTAAGGCTCCTTCCAGACAGGCTGAGGCGAGATTTGACAGTTGGTCGACGACTTCCTGAAGCTCCAAGGCCTCTCCTAAATCATGAAGGCCGATACGGATAAACTCTTCCGCCTTGTAACGGCGCATGGCATTGAGCCTGTCTTCAAGATCGTCTACCTCGTCGAGCATGTCCATTAGTTCCCTGAGCATTGTTTCTCTAGTTTTTCGTAGCCGAGTGAGGTCCACGCGGATCAAGGTATCCAGCAGTTCCGGACGCTTGAGAAAAAGCTCCGTTAGAAATTGGCTGTTGGCAAAGAGATTGATCAGAAGGCGCGTGGTCTTTGGATTTTCCGCTAAGAGAGAAAGAAAACCTGTGCGGCCCCCAATGCGGTGGCTGAACTCAGCCAAATTGAAAAGCGCGCGGTCGGGAGACACCGATTTTGTGACCTCCGCGATCAGCGCCGGACCCAGGGTGCGCATCAGCCGGACTCTCATTGGGCTTGGAGGGGTATAGGACTCTCCGTCCCGCACGGCGAGGAGATTTTGGTATGCCCTGTGGGGATTGGGAAAGCCGAGCCTTTCGAGGTCTTCCAGGATCAACTCTTCCTGGTCCAAATCGTTCCATATTGCCGATGTGACGGAAGTGCTCTCGGAAGAGATCTCTTTTTGAGGCCCATAAAAAAGTCGGTCGAATGCCTTTCGCACGGCATCCGTGTAGCGACGATAATCTTTCCAAAAAAGCTTGCGCTCGTCGTACCCTTTCTTTCGGGAATATCCAAGACGACGGGCCAGGGCTTGTTCCTCCTCCGCTCCTTCCGGAATAAAATGAGAATGAGCTTCCTGAACCATTTGGATTTTGTGCTCCACTTGGCGGAGAAAGCGATAAGCATGGCTTAAGCTCTCTCGCTCCTTGGAAGGGATGTAACCGTGTTGAGCCAGTAAAGACAAAGCTCGAAGAGTATTAGGGTCGCGGATGTGGGATTCATATCCGCCGTTGACAAGCTGCAGCGCCTGAGCAAAAAATTCAATCTCCCGGATCCCCCCTCGCCCCAGTTTTAGATTTCTTTCTTTATGGTGTGGGTTCAAAAGTTCCTGTTCGATCCGCATCTTCATGTGTCTCAGCTCTTCGATGGTCGTGAAGTCCAAATAACGCCGGTAGATAAAAGGCTCTATCTCTCGGAGAAACTGGACTCCCAACTCCTTCTCTCCCGCCACGGGCCTGGCCTTGATCAGAGCAGCTCTTTCCCAGCACTGGCCCCAGGACTCGTAGTAGAGGAGGGCGGAGCCAAGGGATTGAATTAACGGACCGTTACGTCCGAGGGGCCGAAGCCGAAGGTCGATGCGGAAAACAAACCCCTCCTCCGTTACCTCTCCTACGGCGCGTGTTATCTTCTCCGCGAGGCTGGTAAAAAACTCCCTCGGCGCAGCACGCCCCTTTTTTCCTCCTTCGCTTTCCCGTTCATCCTCTTCATACAGGTAGATAATGTCGATATCGGAGCTGAAATTCAGCTCCCGGCCTCCCAGCTTGCCCATGCCTAAAACGACAAACCGGTTCCTCCCCTTGTCTGCGGGCAGCAGCAGCTCCCCGAAGTCCTCTTCCACCTTGGACCGGCAAAAGCCGTATGCTGCTTCGAGCGACGCTTCGGCCAGCGCCGCAAGCTCCGTGACGGTCTCCTCTAACGAGACGGCAGGAGAGAGGTCCCTGGCGCCGATGCGGAGATATTCGCGCTGTTTGTGACGGCGTAGTACGCGGCTTAGGTCGTCCAGCGAATTTACTTCTTTCAGGAGAGGGGAAAGCTCGGCCAGGTGCTCCGAGACCGTTTTCCGGGATATTTCGATTTGGCGAAGAAAAAGCCCCGGCCACTCCTCACCCTGGCGGATCAGAATGTCGCTCAGATAAGCGCTGCTTCCCAACAGACGAATGAGAGAGGCCCAATCGTTAGTGCGGATCTTTTTTATCGTCTTAGCGCCACCGCCTTCGATCAAGCGAAGAAGATTGGTCTCTGCCAGGGATGGCGAGGCGCTTTTTTTTAGCAGCCGTTGGATGTTTTGTCTTTGCGAAAGAGAGGAGAATTTTTTCCGCAGGCCGACCATAATTTTACATTAATTAGCTCTTCGAATAGGCGCAAGGCTTGAATCAGATGATTCGACGGGTTACATGGCGCCCCACTTTTTGACATGGGTTGGGACGATTTGGATGATCGGACGCTGGTCAATCGCCATGCGGCGATATTGGGGATATTTTCGTCGTAAGAGCGACACGGCTTTCTTATGCTTTTCTCCG
>JAUXIP010000129.1 GCA_030620935.1 Deltaproteobacteria bacterium
ACAAGAACTACTATGCACGGTCTCCCGAGCGCAATCCGCAGGGGCCGGCCACCGGCGTGCGGCGCGCTTCCCGCGGCGGCTCCTGGCGCCACCACATCAAATTCAGCCGCTGCGCGGCACGTAGCTCGCTCCCGCCCGCGTCTCAATACGCAGACTATGGTTTTCGAGTGGCGATGAGCTTGAAAAAGGAGTTGAGTTGAGCCGGCCCCGGCTGCCGAGAGCCTAACTATTCCCAGGGGTGTCCGGGATAAGATCCCGGCTTCACTGCCCGACGCACCGCCATTACGGGAGTTTCGTCCTTGGTGGAAACGTCTTTTCAAGCGCATCTAGCGCTTCATTTGACCCGGGACCATGCTCCGCGATCGTCGAATACTGCCTGTTCAAAAAGTGTATCCAGGAAGGTTTCAGTAATCCCAAGGTTGCCCTGTCTTTTTGCTTCGGAAAGAGGTGTCCATATCTCTTGCCAGGAGATCAGTTTCATCCCTTCGGTTGCTTTCTTGACTTTCCAGAACAACGCCAGTAACGGAACCATTAATACATGGCGAAAGTTCTCACCGTATAATAAAAACGCCAACAATTTGAATTTAGCCAACGGTTCCATAAGAGATCCCTCCTCATTTTTTTAACAAGCGGTGATGGGCAAAACTTCACTTTGTCAAGCAGCAGGTTGTTCAGGACCTCTATCTTCATAATGGAGTCCCTTCAAGGAGAAGAATGAGAACTCCTTCGAGCCTAGGAGACTCTTCTTGAAGAAGTCCACGGTCCATTGCAGTCCTGAGAATACCGAATCTATCAATCCAGCTAGCCGACAAAAGATTCCCTGAACTATCATAGAGCTCGAGATAATCTACTGGCCTTTTAGTTTGAGCATCATCATACACAGCTGCTGTGCCAATGATTTCCGTTTCCAGGACGATCGAAGCTAACGAAACCTGGATGAGTCGACTCTTAGCTGGCGCGGATGGGGGAAGAAAGATGGTTTCCTTCCGAAGGTTCTCCATGACTTGCATCGGCTCAGCACGGAGAGTATTGCTGAAGAGTAATAGTATCATGAGGCTCAATATTACGAAATAGATTTTTTTCTTCTCTTCCATCTCTTCACCTCGTCCAATCCAGTAGATCTAATGATGTATCCTCTGACTCTAAAACAATCCCGCTAATCTTTTAGTTCCCCTTAATTGCCCCACAAAAGGATTATAAAAAAGCTGGCCGCCCAGGGCGACGGAGACTTTGCCTATCTCTTCGGATACAACAAACACGATCGCATCGTCGACTCGTGAGAGCAGCGTCTGACTCGGCTCTCAACTTTAGGGGAAAAGCATGGTTGGTTCCTCGATCATTTTTTAGTTCCTCCAGGAATCGGCGAGTCTCTCAGCGAGTTTCTCTTGCCCTCAGGTAGCTGAGGGTCTATAGGCAGCGCCTAAAACCACGCCAAAAAGCAAATGGACCATTAAGCTCATGGCTTGAGGCGAAGGCCCCTTAGAAGAAGGAGTACCGCTCCCACAAGGGTTCGCCACAGCACACGGATTGGCCTTCACTCCACATGGGTTGCTTGCTTTTGGAGCGCATGGATTGGAGTTGATTCACTGCACATGGATTTACTGGCCGAACGGAACATGGGTTGGCTACAGCGCACGGGTTTGCCGCGACCGCTTCTTTCCCCTTTAAGAATTCACCAGCCATTTGAAGGCCTGGACCAAGAAGGGTTATGGCGAAAATCCAAGGGAGAAAGGAAAACAAGGCACCGCGTATCCACCCTGGGCCAGGTAGCCACGGATAAAAAAACAGGGCATAGATCAGTGCAAGTGAAATCCCTATCCCGAGGTGGATCACCGATCCCATGAAGTAGGGCGACATGTTAAAGGGGAACACCCCTCCTAATGCAGCCATGATATCCATACTTGGTAAGCCGATGAGCGGCCAGCCGTACATTAAAATGGTCATAGCCGCCGTTCCTAGCAGACCGGCCAACAGAATCCTTCCAAACTTGAGTGATCTTATCATGCTCGCTATCTCCTCTTTATTTCGTCTCTGATTATGGGAGGGGGAGGTGCCAAAACACCTCCCCCTCGGCGAAAGGGATCAGGGAAACTTAATTAACCATCAATCGTCCTATCCTTGTGCAAATCATCCTTCTGTATTTCGATCTCCTCTTTGCCAAGAGGGTCATAGTCGCACGGTCCGTAGAAATCGATGAGCGTACTTGTGCTGGCGTCCTCAAGAACAGGGCGGTCCCAGCTCAAAGTGTCCTCACGGATCGGCGGGAACTTCAGGTGGCAGTAGTTGTTCTCTAAGGTTGCGACTGCCTTTGAAACGATCGGTTCGGCTCCCACCGTGGTGGAGCCTAATCCCAAAACGCCGGCAAGAAGCACAGCGCCTAAAATGAAATTGATGTTCTTCATTTTTTCTCCTCCTTTGCTTCTTTAAACAAACGCCGCACCGAAAAGAGTTCCCCAAAAAGCAAAAAACTTATCTTCGAATAAAGCGATTTTCCGGGAACTCTTTTTGGAGAAAAGTTGTTTCAAATATAGGTACTATTATGCTGGATGAGACAAGCGGTATGGTTGAAGAAGGGGGAGCTTCTCTGTTCCAGCCGGATGTACTTCTTCCGGCGCAGTATTTTGAGACCTTGCACAGAAAAGCCTATCCGGAGCCGGAAAAGAGACTTATGCTCGCGGTATTAGAAGACGCTATCGTGTGCTTCCAGCGTTATACGTTTGCCCGAGACAGTAAACGAAACGGACTGTATCGCGAAGCGGAGAAGTGGATTTTGCAAGTGCAAGAGAATGATGAGGGAGTTTTATCCTTTGAGAATATTTGTGAGGTGTTAGGTTTTTACCCCGAGTCTATCCGGCAAGGATTACTGCGATGGAAGGAAAAGAAAATGGCGGAGCGCTTCGTGGACAAGGCCTGTCGCTGGTCTCTCCGATCAGAAATCGTCGAAAATAGGAGGTCTTAAATTGCACCCAGCTGCATGAAGACCAGGGAGGAATGTCTGTCGCAAAGCCGCAATAGGTAAGCTTTGCGGGTCAACCTTGGGATAGAGTGTTGCAAAACACTGTTGCCAGCCTGGTCAAAAAGGTCCCAGATGCGAGGAAGCCCAAACGTATGAATGGCACAACCGAAGCATTGTCTGGGGGGAGGCTATTGCCGTTTCCCCTGAGCAGGAAGAGGGCCTTGAAAGAGGAGTTTGAACGGCTGGCTCTTCCTCATCTTTCGGCTCTTTATACTGCCGGCTACTACCTTACAGGGAGCGAAGCAGAAGCTGAAGATCTGGTTCAGGAGACTTATCTGCGGGCCTTTCGCTTCTTTCATAAATTTCAGCCGGGGACAAACTGCAGGGCGTGGCTCCTCTCGATCCAGCGGAACCTTTTCTTCAATCTCTATAGGCAAAAGAGGCGTGAGCCGGAAATGGTGGATTGGGAAAAGATCGATCAGGCTTATGAAACCATTGTGGATCGACAGGAGAACGCACGAGCGGAGGAAGGTGACCCCGAAGAGCTTTTTTTCTCCCGGCTCATGGATGGCGAAGTGGAAAGCGCCCTCAAGGAACTCGCTGAAGAGTTTCGCACTGCCATTCTGCTTGTGGATATTGAGGAGCTGAGCTACCAAGAGGCGGCTAAGGTCATGGGGTGCCCGGTCGGCACGATCCGATCGAGGGTTTCTAGAGGGCGTCGCTTTTTACAGGTAACACTAAAGGAGTATGCCCTAATGAGAGGGGTGATAAAAGAATAGCCGTTGAGCGGGGAACTTTTTAATAGCTGGTCCTTGTTTATAAAAAGGTAAACCCCGAACCACGGACTTACGTCCGTGGCTTTGGGGCGCTTCCCTTCGGGGAAGTTCGGAACATTCATCCCCGGACTCACGTCCGGGGCGTTCTGTGGTACGGGGTAAAGGTCGCTGACGGGGTGGGAATAAGGGCGGAAAATGATGGATTGCCAAGAATATAAAGAAATTATATCGGCTCACGTGGATGGAGCCCTTTCGTCAAGGGAGCGACCTGTAGTCCAAGCTCACCTCAGCCAATGTCCCAAATGCACGCAAAAGTTTTTGTGGGAGACCGAGGTGAAGAAATCTCTTAAACGAAAGCTCTCTCCTATTCCGCTGAGACCCGGTTTGAGAGAAAGACTCTTGGAACAATTAGGAGAGACTAATAAGGAAGGATTTTTTGGTTGGTCCTATATGACTCATGGGTTGGCGGCTGCCTTTGCCCTTCTGCTTATCGTAGCCGTGCCCTACCTCTTGCGGCAGGGTAAAGTCCAAGAGGAGATCTTTACCAACGCGATAGCCCAGTACCAAATGGTAACTCAGGGGATCTCGGATACTCCACCAGCTTCAACGACCCCTGCTGCTCGGGTCCTAGATTTGAGTCCCTGGGGCTATCATATATTAGCAAGGCAAACCAAGCAGGTTAGAGGGCAAGAAGGGCGGGTTTTTGTCTATCAAGGGCAAGGGAAAGAGTATCTACTGGCTCAGGAATTTGAGGGGGCAAGTATTTTGCCTCATCGCCACGCCGAATCCATCCAGGTATCCAACCGTGATTTTGTAAGCTACAGCCAGGACGGCGTGAATCTAATCGCCTGGAAGGAGAAGGACCTCCTCTGTATCCTCACCTCCACCCTTCCCAAAAAGAAACTCCTCGGCCTTGCTCAAAAAATCGTCACGGTCAACTAGCAGACCGTTGAAAAAGACCCACGAATGGGTTTTGAGTCTCGGGTCTCGAGTGACTTGAAACCCGGAATCCCGAAAGCACGGGCGGGACCTTTTTGACCGGCCTGGGAACAAGTTTTTCAATGCCTCGTTAGTTCTTTTTCCTGCCTGCCTGGCCACTCTCCCGGTTGGGAATTATGAAGGTTTCACGAATGTAGCGAATTAGGCTCCAAATCTCTTGATCGCTTAGTACCTGACCAAAGGGTTGCATGGTGTCGAATTTTGCCTCCTCAACAGCACCAATTTTCCCTCTCTTTATGAGGGCAAAAATGAAATCGTCACTAAAGCGGGCCATCAGCTGGGGATCCGTTAGATTCATGGGAGAGGGTTGCGCATCTCTTACGAAATATTTCGGCGCAGGCTGAATAGAAGATGCCCTTTCACCGTCACCTCGCCCGCCCTTTCCGTGACAGATCGCACATGCGGCATCGAAAATCTCTCTCATCTCGGCCGACTGGTTTCCTCCACGGCTGAAAGCCCTTTCGAATTCGATCAGTTCACGAATCTGATCGTCTTCAAGCACATCTCCGAAAGACGGCATGGCAAGGGACTCAAACGTTTCGTCAGGGATTTCTCTCTTCAGCACCGCGAGCTTCCCGTACTTAACGACGTTAAACATATATTCCTCAGTAAGCCGTGACATATAGACGGAGTTGATGAATACCTGCGGACTAGGTTTGGTATTACGCCAGCCTGGCCCTTTGCCATCCCCTTTCAGACCGTGGCAGGCAAAACAGATCTCTTTGTAAACCTGCTCTCCCAGCCGGAGATCCCCCTTTTTTATTGCCGTTTCGTCTCCTTGAGCTTTTACACTCCAGGAAAACAAGGCGAATGCGGTGATGAGAAACATTGCTGTGCTCTTCACGATGTCATCTCCATACTTTGATGTAACAAGGGAGAGCGGAAACATTCCGCTCTCCCTTGCTTTAAGCCATGAAGCTTCTTGATCCCCTGCTACGTTACCTTCTAGGCGCACAGGGGTTTTTAGCCGCACATGGGTTCTTGGCTGCACACGGATTCTTAGGCGCGCAAGGATTTTTGGCGGCACATGGATTTTGTGCCGCACAGGGATTCTTCGCTGCGCACGGATTTCCTGCGGCCATCTTCTTTTCCACCTGGAATCTCTTCGCCTCCCAAGTCTTCATGGCCTTATAGACCTGGGGGGTCAGAGAGGCTACGTAGGAGTAAAGATCGATGTACTCTTGCGAGTTCGGGTCCATTGGCTCACGGCCAAGGAAAATAGTGTTTCAGAGGTCGTTCATAACGCCAATGGTGGCCATAAACCCAGATGCCGCCCTGCGCGGATAATGGAGAGCCGAATTTTTGAGAGTTGGGATCTCGATGTTCATCCTAGTGCCAGTGGCATCTACCGCCGTGCCGCCGATAGTCCCTCCGCGAGGATGACATCCAGCGCAACCGAGTCCGTTAAAGAGCTTTCGGCCTCGCGCGATCGACGCGTCGATGCGGTCGTTCGACTTCAAGGTTTGAAAATAGGGACCCATAACAATTTCTTTCTTTTGCTGAGCGTAAAGAAGACCAGGAAGGCTCAGGGCCAGAAAGATTGATACGGACGCCGCGATACTTGTCATTCTCAATTTTCCTTTCATCTTGTTTC
>JAUXIP010000028.1 GCA_030620935.1 Deltaproteobacteria bacterium
GAATTGGTGGAGATCAAGCGGGAGGTGATACCGAGCCGCTCGCACAGTTGCAGAGCCCAAGGTTTTTCGGTGATAAAGGAGTCCGGTCCGGCCTCCACCAAAAACTCGCCTAACCGCTCGGTAGCGATGGAGCCACCCAAGCGTGGTGCCGCTTCGAGTAAGATGACCTCAATGCCGAGAGACCTTTCTCGGTCCAGCTCGATCAGGCGGTGGGCAGCAGCCAAACCCGCGATACCTCCGCCGACGACGATGATGCGATGTTTCATCAACCTGACTTTAGACTACCCCGGGTTTCGCACTGGCTCAACCTTTCGTGGAACAACCAGACAAATGTTACACAAATCACAACTTTAAAACAGATTGTTGAAAGACCCTGTTCCCAGGCCGGTCAAAAAGGTCCCAGATGCAAGGCTTCGACCGTGAGCTCAGCCGAACGGCGCGCGAGAAACCGATCCTTCGGCTTTGCTCAGGACAGGCTCAGCGCAGGCGTACTTAAGCAGTACGCCGGAGCAAGGCGGTTGAGCGCGTCAGTCTCAACGCCTGCCTGGGGGCGGCTTGAAGAGCCGATGCGTGGGACGAGTATGATAAGGCGTAGAAGAGAGATGTTTTTAGCAAGCTTGCGAGCGTATGACTGACGTATCGCATCGACCCTGAAAGGCGCCGCCGGGCAGGCTATTGGCAGATGGGCCTTTTTCAACGGTCTGGCAAAGTTTGCCGTGGACACACCTATGACTTGAATTCTTTCAGAACTTCATCGACGAACCTTGCATCAAGGAACTTCTTGAAATCGACTGCCCCTCGATCTTTGAGGGCAGGGACACTCTCCCAGGCGTTCTGGATGGCGGCCAGATCGGGGGTCGGTTCTGAGCGCATTAACCTATCGGTCTCGGAATAGAGACGGTTGACGTCCTCATCGAGCAACTTAGTGGTCTTTTTTAAATAGACTTTGGCCTCCTCTGGATGCGTTTTCCAATACCTTGTCCCCTCGACAAAGCCGGCGACGATCGCCTTTACTACATGGGGCTGCTCTTTGATCAGACGATCACTGGCCACTACGCCCCTATTAGCAAATCTCACCTGCGTTTTTGACATGTCGGAGATGACGTTGAACCCTGCCTTCTTCGCGATAGGGATAAAACTCGAGGTCACCATGGCGCTATCCACTTGACCGCTAGCCAGAGAGGCTGCCCGTGCAGCCGCATTACCAAGCTGGAGCAATTGCACATCTCTATCCGGTTCCATTCCCCATTGGCGTAAGAAAGAACGGGTCTCGATATCCGAGAAGGACCCATCGCGGCTAACCGCGATTGTTTTTCCCTTCAGATCCTTGGGGCTATGAATCTCTGCTCTGCCTACTAGAAGGTGGTCAAAGCGGTCAATATTCACCATAACGATTTTCATCGGCGCACCTTCTAATCCCATCGCCTTAAGCGCGTCGGTGACAGGGGCGGTAGCGGCAGAGACCCTCCCGGACACTACGGCCTCTATAGAGGCCTGCATCGACTTCTTCCCAGTGCTGACATAGAACATGGTCATGTCCAGACCATGCTTTTTGAAAAAGCCCTTTTCGTGGGAGAACTTAAGGACATCGACATTGGCCCCTGAGCCCACATAGGCAAAAACAGTGCTCGAAGAGGAAGGTCTTTTACTGTTCATAAGCAGCCTTCTTTAAAAGCATAGCTGTCTCTCCAAGCACAAATTATAATACCTCTAGGGCATATCGTCAAAGGAAAAGGAAAAGGAAAGAGGGGCTTGACTTTTTGTCTGCCTGCATAATAGGGGGTAGGAACACCATTTAAAGCTACCCACTGCGATGCTACAATGAACCAGCTTAGAATAACTTTTTATGCTTAGGTGTCTTTTAGCCGTCCTCTGTTTTTTAGTTTTACCGTTAGGCTCCTATGCCTTTTCAGGCGAGAGCAACGACTTCTTTCACCCCATCCTTGAAGCGCGAGCCTTAGTCAGAACAGGCAGATATTCCGAAGCCCTTCTCATTCTGCACAGGTCCGTAACCATCGCTGAGCAAGCCGGGGAAAATCTCATAGCTGCCATTGCGCTCAATAACATCGCCGAAATTCACCGCCTCCAAGGAAATTCCCCCGAGGCCCTCAATTTCTCCCAGCAGGCTTTGGAAAAATACCGGAATATCGGGCATCAGACCGGCGTAGCCACGACCCAGCAGCGAATCGACGAGCTTTTGCTCCAGAGCGAAGAGGTCGAAAAAATCTCCAGCGGAAAAAGAGATGCGATGATTCACGAGGCAATCGAGCGCGTCAGAAATCGCGTCCTGGCCCACCAAAAGGAGTCGGAGCCCAAACCCAGAGGCGGATCAGAGTATGCCGCTTATATTCAGGGTGTTAAAAACGCCATCGTGCGGGTTTGGAGATACCCGGAGGCGGCTCTCAAAAATAGACAGGAGGGAAGAGTCGAAGTCGAGTTCACCATCCTCGAAAACGGGAACCTAGAACATGTGCGTATCCTGCACTCCTCGGAATATGCCTCGATGGATCAAGAAGCGCTGCGGGCCGTGAAGGGGTCCGCGCCTTTTCATCGTATTCCGGAGAAGCTTGGGTTGAAGCGAATGAGCGTTGAATTTACCTTCAACTATATCCTCGAAAAAACGCCCTAAAAAGGGACCCACGGAAGATTCCATGAGGAGACCTACTTAGACCGCATTCTAACAATCCCTTCGAGAGCCTCTTGGTTGTACCTATCCAACCCTAATGCCCTTACATAGCTCTCGTCCGCCCGCCCCAAAAAACCCAGGGCATCATAATTCTTGCCCTTCAAAGCAAGCACTCGCGCCAACCACGTGGGTTCCTCAACGAGGATGGGTTCGACAATCTCAAGAAAGTTGAGCGACTGTCGGTAATCGGCTAAATGATAATGGGCCCGGGCCAAATAGTAATAACCGAAACGATTTCTAGAATCGATAGCGATGGCCTTTTCCAGTTTGGCCAATCCCTTTTCATATTCCTGATTCTCCAACAGCTTTCTACCTTCCTCGGCGAGTCGTAGGGACAGCGCGCTCCGGGGAGGCGTCGCAGGAGTAATCTTGGCTATGAGAGAGGGTTCTTCCGGCGGTGACGGTGTCGGTCCCCGCCGCATGGCATCCCACAGATCCCCGCTCTCCTCAGACCCTGGTGTCTTCACTGGCTCTCCTTTGAGATCCGTCTCTTGAATCCTACCTTCCTTTAGCTCCGGCGAGGTCGCGCCGGAGCCGGGCAAATTCTCGACAGAGACACCGGATCGCCGTGAACCCCAAAGGATCCAACCGACTTGCAGGACCTTCTTCCAGCGCCCTTTCTCGAACCTTGTCGCCAGTGACAACCGCTCTTTCGGTTTCCGTCGGTTTTGCCAGGGGTGCCGAGGCGCGAGGACTGCGGAATATAGGTGGACTGATCCGACGAGGAGATTGATAAATCGCTAACGGATCACACGCCTGAAGAAATACGAGAACAAGGACGCAGGCCAAAACCGGCCCAAACAGTTGGGATGCATGAATTCTAGGCTTCATCATGGGACTTCCTTCCCCGCAATTCCATTTTGCTCTTTATATCACGAATGAATGTATCTTTTGAACTCCCAGCTCCCTGAAGAACCAATTGACAATAGATAAACCGGGCTCCTACGTCGCTTCTCTTTCTTCCACGGCTCTTCAATGGTACATTAGGAGAATCTAATGGGAGTTAAAATGTTCAGTGGGTTTCTACAAATCGGACTGACCGACATCATCGACATATTCTTTTTCGCCGTCTTGCTCTACACCGCCATCGTTTGGGTTCAAAGAACCCGGGCTGCCTTTGTCATTAGAGGGATTTTTATCCTTGGAGCCGTTTATATCCTGGCCCGGCAGCTCGACCTTAAACTGACCACGTGGATCTTTCAGGGTTTCTTCGCCATTTTATTGATCATCGTCGTGGTGATCTTTCAGGAGGAATTGAGGCAGATCTTCGAAAGAGTCGCCGTATGGAGCCTGGGCCGAAAAGGAGCCCCGGCGTTGCGTTCCGGCACTCTCGATATCTTGGTCCGGACCTTGGTGGACCTCGCCAAGGAAAAGATCGGCGCCCTTATCGTCGTCAGAGGGAACGATCCCATGGAAAGACATATCGTGGGTGGCATCCAGTTGGACGGAAGACTCAGCGAACCTTTGTTGAAAAGCGTCTTTGATCCCCACTCCCCGGGACACGACGGGGCCGTCATCGTCGAGAGAGACCGGCTCTCGCGCTTTGCAGCCCACCTGCCTCTTTCCGAAGATTTTCAGCAACTGTCCAGCGTGGGGACACGGCACAGCGCCGCCTTGGGTCTGGCAGAATTAACCGACGCGCTTTGCCTGGTCGTCTCTGAAGAAAGAGGACAGATCTCCATCGCACGAGACGGTACGCTTCGCCAGATCGACAACCCACAACAATTAAGATCTCTGGTCCATGAATTCTTGCAGGAAAAGTACCCGACCCGAGACCAAAGCAAGATTTCCGTCCATCTCCTGAGAGAAAACTGGTTTGCAAAGGTCGTCGCCCTTTCCTTGACGGTGGCCCTTTGGTATATCTTTGTCCCCGGCTCAAAAACCATAGAGGCTACTTATAAAATCCCGGTCAATGTCGAAAACCTGCCCCACAACCTCTATCTCGACACGGTTGATCCTCCGGAGATCAACGCAACCTTCACAGGACCACAGCGGGCCTTCTATCTTTTCGACCCAAAAAAACTGAAGCTCACCGTCGATGCCTCCCTGGCGGAACTCGGTCGCAGGACTTTCACTATCTCCGACCAGGACCTTCGCCATCCCAAAGACCTGACGATTCAGGAGCTCACTCCGACGACATTGAAGATCTCGGTGAAAAAATTGTCCGTGACCAACGAGAAGAAACCGGCTGGAGGACAAACTACGAACGGAAAAGAAGAATAAGAATGGGAGAGCGGGCGGGTACGCTACAATTCCTTCGCGAAGCGAGCGGCGCCGAGCAAAGGAGCGCGAGGGTTTAACGATACGGAGACTTTCATCTCATTCATGAGCTTTGAATAACGTCCCTTGTCGCTGAATCCCCGCATGAATCCCCCTTTTTGCAGTGCCGGGAGAATTTTGGGAGCTATGCCCCCTCCGACAAACACGCCCCCCACAGCCATGCACTTGAGCGCCAGGTTTCCCGCCTCGGCCCCGTAGATGGAGCAAAATAGATCCAAGGCTTCGACGCACATAGAGTCTTCTTCCGCAAGAGCGGCTTCGGAAACTACAGCGCCGGGATCATCCGACTTGAGCTTATTTTTGAGCCACGAGGGTTCGAAAACGTCTCCGGTGTCGCGCAGAAAGCGATAGATACCGTAGAGCCCGGGGCCGGACAGCACACGTTCATAGCTCACATGGCCCTTAAACTTAACCCGGAGATATTTTAGAAGCTCGATCTCTTGGTCCGTCCGCGGCGCAAAATCGGCATGGCCTCCCTCTGAGGCAACGGGATGGTACCGACTCCCATCCCAGTAAAGCATAGCCTGTCCTAACCCGGTCCCCGCGGCAATGACCCCTATGTTGCCCTTTCGTTTCGGCCCGACACCCGGGTTCAAGACGCTGAGTTCATCGGATTGCAGATAGAGGATGCCATAGGCCGCTGCCTCCAGATCATTGAGCAACTTGACACGCGGCGCTTTGAGGGTTCGAGCGAGCGCGCTTTCCTCCAACAACCACGGGAGGTTGGTCGTCTGGCATCTTCCTTCGATCACCGGACCGGCCACACCGAAACAAGCCGCCCCGAGAGACTGCCCGGCCTCCTCCTTGAGAAACCGACTCAGAACCTCATCGAACGACGAATACTCCTGGCTCCCGTACGTCGCATCGCGAAGCAGTCGTATTCCGCCACCCGTCTCCTCAAACAACGCCAGCACCGTCTTCGTGCCGCCGATATCACCAGCCAAAATCATACACTCTTGTCAAAGTCAAAATGAATGAAGAAAGCGAAGTCAGTAGTCAGAAAACAGAATTCAGAACTCTGGCCTCTCCTGGATTCTGAATTCTGGATCCTGAATTCTCTTCAATTTGCAATTTACACTTTGCATTTTGCAATCCACCAATGATCCGGTCTAGCCCCCTGTCGGCCGCTCCACGTGTCCCCCGAACTTATGCCGCATCGCCGAGAGCACCTTCTCGGCAAAAGTGCTCAGCTGTCGCGAGCGAAAGCGGGCATACAAAGAAGTGGTGAGCACATCGGCCGGCACAGCCTCTTCCACTGCCGCCATCACCGTCCACCGCCCTTCTCCCGAATCTTCTACATGGCCGGAATAATCGGACAGGCTCGGACTCTCCACCAAGGCCATGGCAGTGAGATCGAGGAGCCACGATCTGACCACGCTGCCGCGACGCCATACCTCGGCAATCTCCCCGACATTGAGGTCATAACGATGTTCGTGCAGCAATGCCTCGGAATTCGCATTGCGCAGGATGTCGAACCCCTCCGCGTAGGCCTGCATAAGACCGTACTCGATACCGTTGTGAACCATCTTAACGAAATGACCGGACCCGACCGGACCACAGTGCAGATAACCCTCTTCCGCAGGGCCTTCCTTGTTCTCTCTTCCGGCCGTGCGCGGGATATCACCCCGCCCAGGGGCAAGGGTATTGAAAATAGGATTCAAGTGCCGCACGGTGTCATCCGGACCACCGACCATCAAGCAATAACCTTCCTTTAGTCCCCAGATTCCACCGCTCGTTCCTACATCCAGGAAATGGATGCCTCTCGGCTGCAAAACTTTCGCCCTCCGGACATCGTCTTTGTAGTACGAGTTGCCCCCGTCGACAATGATGTCCCCGGATTCCAACCCGTCACCTAGGGCCATAATGACCTTCTCTGTTGGATCTCCGGCCGGGACCATTACCCACGTTAAGCGCGGCTTGTTCAACTTTTTAACGAAATCGTCCAGCGTCTTCGCTCCACTCGCACCTTCTCCTTCCAATCGCTTAACGCTCTCGGGATTTCGGTCGAACACTACACAGGAATGCCCTCCCCGCATCAAGCGGCGCACCATGTTGGCGCCCATGCGCCCTAAACCGATCATGCCCAATTGCATCGACATTGCTCCTTTCGCCGTAGTGGATTAAACAGTCCGATCTCAGGAACTTTTTCGCTTCAAGATCTTTATATTCTCTCCGTCCTGCACCAGAACGATATGAGCCATTCCGAGAAACATTCCTGTCCCGATCACCCCTGGAATCGCGCGAGCAGCCTGCTCCCATTCCCGAGGCTTCTCCAAAGGAGAGATCTTGCAGTCGAGAATATGGTTTCGGTTATCCGTCTGAAACAATTGCCCTTCGTTCATCCGCGGGACCGGATTGCACCCCAACTTGAGCAACTCCTTCCGGCACAATTCGATCCCAAAAGGCACGACCTCCACGGGAAGAAAGCCCCGAGTGCCCAACACCGGTACCAGCTTTTCAGAGCCGACTAAAATCACCAAACGCTCAGACGCAGCAGCAATAATCTTCTCCCGCACCAGCGCCCCACCCCAACCTTTAATAAGGTCAAGATGAGGATCAACCTCGTCGGCTCCATCCACGGTGACATCCACCCGCTCCACTTCCTCCAAAGTCGTCAGCGGAATTCCCAATTCCCTGGCCAAATTAGAGGTTGCTTTGGAGGTTGGAACGCACCGAACTTTGAAGCCCTTTTTTACTCGCTCACCCAGCGCCCGGACGAAGGCGCTGGCTGCCCGTCCGGTTCCCAAACCCAGCACCTGCCCTTCACTGACATATTTGAACGCTTGTGTGGCAAGATCCATAGAGGGACAACTAGCCTTTCCTGCCAATCTTGAGTTGATCTTTTGCAGCGGCCACAACGCGTTCCGGCGTAAAGCCGAATCTTTTCTGCAATTCCTTGAGCGGGGCGGATGCGCCAAAAGTCTGCATACCGATCACCTCTCCACGAAGACCCACATACCGCTCCCATCCCAACGTGGACGCCTGTTCCACCGCGACGCGGGCAGTAACCTCTGGCGGCAACACGCTCTCACGATATTCCGGATGTTTCCTGCAATAATACTCGAAAATCTCCCACGACGGCATGCTCACGACTCGGGATCGAATTTTCTCGGCCTTCAGTTCCTCATGGGCCTGTATGCACAAAGAAACCTCACTCCCGGTCGCCAGCAACAGGACATCGGGGTTACCGCCCTCGGCATCTGCCAGGATATAACCTCCCCGTTTTACCCCTTCGGCAGAACCGTACTTCGTACGGTCGAGCGTCGGCAACGACTGGCGACTCAAAACCATTGCTACCGGTTCGTGGCGGGCCTCCATGATAAATTTCCAGGCCTCGACGACCTCGTTGGCATCCGCCGGGCGCAGCGTGATCAAACCCGGAATCGCACGGAGCGAAGAAAGCTGCTCAATGGGTTGGTGCGTGGGACCATCCTCTCCCACACCGATGGAATCATGAGTAAAGATGTAGATGACAGGGATCTCCATCAAGGCACTCAGCCTGAGAGCCGGCCGCAGATAGTCACTGAAGATCAGGAATCCCGAACCATAGGCGCGAACCTTGGCAAGCGACATGCCGTTGAGAATCGCTCCCATCGCATGCTCCCGAATCCCGAAGTGAAGATTACGGCCGGCAGGATTCTCGGCGGTAAAATCACCCGCCTCCTCGAACGTCAAACGGGTTTTGGTCGACGGCGCCAGATCCGCCGAGCCGCCAAGCAGCCAGGGCACACATTTGGCGAGCGCATTGAGGACTTTGGCCGAGGCTTCGCGTCCTGCCATTCCCTTTGAATTGGCGGGAAACTGCAGGAGGTCCTTATCCCAATCCTTGGCGGGCTGTCGGTGCTGCATTCGGTAGAGTTGATCGGCCAAGTCGGGATATTTCACTCTGTAGTTGTTAAACCGGGCCATCCATGCCTCGCGAAGCCTGCGTCCCCGCTTGCCGATTCCTTCCTGAAAGTGTTCGCGAACACCCTCTGGAACCAGGAACTTGGCGCTTTCCGACCAGCCGTAGTTCCGCTTGGTCAGCCGGATCTCCTCCTCACCCAAAGGCTCTCCGTGAGCTGCGCTCGTATCCTGCTTATTGGGTGAACCAAACGCAATGTGGCTATCGACAATGATCAGCGTAGGCCGGTCGACAGTCTTTTTGAATGTTTCAATGGCTCGTCCGAGCTTCCCTAAATCATTGGCATCTCCCACACGCGTGACATTCCATCCGTAACCGATGAAGCGTGTGGCAACGTCCTCGCTGAACGCCAATTCCGTATGTCCTTCGATGGTGATCTTGTTGTTATCGTAGATCCAACAGAGATTGGAAATTCGCAAATGCCCGGCCAGCGATGCCGCTTCCCCTGAGATACCTTCCATCATGTCTCCGTCTCCGCACAAGGCGTAGACATCGTAGTCGAACATCTCAAATTCACGGCGATTGAAATAGGCCGCCATCCATCGGCCGGCAAGCGCCATCCCTACACTCGTCGCCACCCCTTGACCGAGTGGGCCCGTGGTGGTCTCAACGCCGGAAGTCCAGCGGTACTCCGGGTGACCCGGACATTTGCTGTCGAGCTGCCGGAAGCGCTTGATATCCTCAAGAGTCACCGCCGGCTTACCCAGCTGCTCATATTTTCGATTGACCGATTTCACACCACATAGATGCAAAATGGAATACAGCAACATCGAAGCGTGGCCGATTGAAAGAACAAACCGGTCACGATTGGGCCAGATCGGATCTTGGGGATCGAAGCGTAAAAACTGCTGCCACAAGCAATAAACCACGGGTGCCATCGCCATGGCTGTGCCGGGGTGTCCGGAATTGGCCGACTGGACCGCGTCCATGGAAAGGGTCCGAACGGTATTAATGCATTTAAGCTGAAACCGTTCCTCTTCGGTCATGTCTATACTCCTAAGTCTCTCTCGAAGAAAAAGAAAACTTGAAGGAAATTACTCACTCAGAACGCTCTGAACAATGTCGCGAAGCTTCCCTAAGCCGGCCTTCACATCGGGCCCCAGGTGCACTCGTAGCAGGCGCCGACCACGCTCGGCAAGGACTTCAAAGTCACCCTGGGCTTGAAAGCGCTTCAGGATCCCAAACGTATATTTTTGGCCTGGGATCGGCAGGTCTTCGGCATCATCCGAGGTAATTTGCAAAAATACCCCACCGTCGGGTCCGCCCTTGTGAAGCTGTCCCGTCGAATGAAGAAATCGCGGGCCGTAGCCAAGTGTCGTAGCCACGCGTCTACGGTCGCGCACCGCATGCCGAATATCTTGCAAGAGGCTATGATTCTCTCCGCTCATCTCCACATAGGCGTTGATGGCGAAGTAATCTCCCTCCCGGATCCGGCCAAGGTGAGCGGCCAGGTAACTTTTTACAGACTTCTCTTTAGCTCCCGTCCGAATAGTCTCTTCGTTCTTGGAGTCCGCAATGAGACTTACCCCGTCACTCTGAAGAAAAGGTGTTTCTTTAGGCAAGTTTCCGGACTCTTCGTATGCCGCCGTCAGATTCTGCGTCGCAATTTTGCTCGCCTCCACATCCGGCTGATTGAAGGCATTGATTCTCAGAATAGATCCTGCGACCGCCGTGGCGATTTCCCAGCGGAAGAATTCCTGCCCCAAGTCCATCGTTTCCTCCAGCGCAATCCGAACCACTGGATGGCCGGCTCGCTCCAAGGCTTCCAGAGACGCATCCTGGGTCGCGGACGGCGCCTTATTGTATCGTATGTTAACAAACAGTCGGTCATCACCGTATACCTCCGGCGGACCGAGGTCTTCATTATCCACGGGAATCAGTCCTTTACCCTCCTTGCCCGTCGATTCCGCCAACAACTGTTCGAGCCACGCTCCGAGCGCGCCGATCGCCGGAGAGGTAACGATCGTGATCTTGTCCCTTCCCTGCTGCGCCAGGACTCCCATGATCGTCCCCAGCATGACGCCCGGATTTACCTCCGGCGGCACGCAGGAGGCGCATGAATGCACCATCATTTCGGCGCTGTCGAGAAACTTAGGCACATCCACACCCATGATCGCCGCAGGGACCATCCCGAAGTTAGACAAGCCCGAATAGCGGCCTCCGATGCTCGGGACTCCATGAACGATCTGCCGGAAATGATCTTTCTTCGCCAACTTATGCAGCTTGGTTCCAGGATCCGTGATCGCGATGAACCGCGACCCGGCCTGATCAGGTCCGACGGCCTGCTCAACCTTGGCAAAAAAGTACTGCTTGAACACGTTGGGCTCTGTGGTGCCCCCCGACTTTGAGGACACAATGAAGAGAGTCTCTTTGGGGTCTATTTTCTTTTCGAAGGCCTTAACCTGTGCAGGTACGGTTGAGTCCAGCACGAACAATTCGGGGAATCCTTTTATGGCTCCAAAAGTACGTTTTAGAACCTCGGGACATAAGCTCGATCCCCCCATACCCAAAAGCAGCGCATGCTTAAACTTTCCCTCGCGCGCGTCGTTCACAAGATGCTTTAGGTGTTCCAAATGATCCCGCTGTCCATCGACAACGTGAAGCCAGCCCAACCATTGGCCCTCGTCGGTGCCGGACCATAGAGATGAGTCCCCACTCCAAAGTTGGCGAATCCTCCCGGCCCGACGCCACTCGTTCAACGTCTCCTTAACGGCATCCGAATACGAACCCAGTTCATAAGTCTGCTTTGCCAGCTCACCTCCCAAGAGTGTTTGCCGTTTATTTTCCACTACGGCCAGTAACTTGTCGAAGGCCTCGGAAAATTTCTTTACCCCGTCATCTAACAACTCGGCTGTCGCC
>JAUXIP010000177.1 GCA_030620935.1 Deltaproteobacteria bacterium
CAATACCCAGTTCGTCGTAGGCTAAAAAGTGTCAATTCTGTTTAGGCTCGGAACCGCTCTGGGCTTGGGTTTGCTCGATTTTGGACCGCTAGATAAGGGGTCAAGGCTGCTCTTGGCTCCTTAGAGAAAATCAAACGCGTGTCAGTTCGAATTTTGGATCAACTCTTGACTCTTGACTTACCTAGTAGGATCCCTCCCTTTTTTAATTTACTTGACGCCCGCCTGAGATTTCCAATAAGTTTGTCTCGTCTCTGGTCTGAGCCCGGGGACGGAATTTTTTATAGGAGGTTGCCATGTCCGATCAAGCGCTTCGAGGGAGTTGCCTGTGCAAAGCGGTCCGTTATGAAATAAGACCGCCTTTTCTCAGATTTCGCCACTGCTATTGCTCCCGCTGCAGGAAAGCCACGGGAGGCGTACGAGCGACGAACATAGCGGTAGTTGTCGATTAGTTTCGCTGGATATCGGGTGAGGAGTTGATCTCGCGTTACGATCTTCCGGAAGCGAAGAGCTTCGCGTGGCAGATTTGCACACGGTGTAACTGCCCCGTACCGCAAAAGTCACGTGACGGCCAGCGCTTTCTTGTTCCTGCGAGCACCCTCGGCGATGTACCATCGGAGAAACCGTCGGCGCACGGGCACTGGAGCAGCCGGGTGAGTTGGGCAGCAACCGACGAATCGCATCTTCCGTGCACGGATTAAGCTAAAGGGCGTGCCATTCCAAGAGCAGCGCGGTCAGCAAAGCAGAGGCATTGGGATCAACTCTTGACAGACCGTTGAAAAAGGCCCATCTGCGGCGTTGCGCTTGACCGCCTCTCCCCGACGTACTCCTAAGTACGCCTCCGCTCGTCGGTTTCTCGCGCGCCTTGCATCTGGAACCTTTTTGACCGGTCTGTGAACATGGTTTTTCAACACCCTGTCAAGACCCGACTCCTGATCGACTCCCGATCCGCAGACTCACAATCACATTCACCTACGACGCGTTGGGTTGAAGGATTTCAAGGTTAAAGAAAGGTCAGGCCACTTATTCGGCCGGTCTAGCCCACCCTGATCCTGGGCATACTTGTGGCAGCTACGCGGTGTACCGCTGTTCCATCTCGAGGAAATCGGGAAGCCGCAGCAGCGCTTCGTACTCCTTCAGCGAGGCCATTCTGTCGGCGTACCGCTTGGTGTGACCGTCCTGCTTCAAGATGGTGAGGAGTTCGCTGACCGCTTTGACCACCGTGTAGCGCACCGAGTTACTGCCGCCCATCGTAAAGCCTATCTGCTTGATTTCCTCCAGGGTAACGTTGCCGCGCTGAATCGCCTCGTCCATGAACATGCAGTTGATCCCGCATTTGACGGAATCCCGGATCTTTTTGAACGTTTCGAGCGTCCGCTCCCTGTTGCCCGCCTTGCGCACCCAGGAAAGCGCTACCGCCACGATGTCCGCACCGGCTTCTTCGTAGGCCTTGATCCGCTTAAGCGCTTCGTCTATACCGCCTACCGATTCCGCGTCCGTTCGAGCGCTGATCACGAAATCCGAATCCTCTCTGGCATCGATGGCGGCTTGAAGTTTTTTGAGCTGCTCTTTCAATGGAACCACCGGGGTTCCACCCTCGATCAGCGCGCAGCGCTTGGGTGTTACCTGGTCCTCGAAGCCGATTCCGGCCACTCCGGCCCGCTCGAACTCCTTAACAGCTCGCATGATCCCCAGCGGTCCGCCCGAATAACCGGTATCCGCATCAACCATGAGCGGGATCTGAATAGAGGCCGCCACGTTCCTCGCCTGGTTCGCCATCTCGCTGAGGCCGATCAAACCCAGGTCGGGAAGCCCCAGAAGGCTGCCGCAGGTTACGTTTCCAAGCAGCTTGACCATGGGAAATCCCACCGTCTCCGCGATACGCGCCGTAAGACAGTCATAGACGCCCGGGTGCACCAGCAATTCACCGCTTTTGATCAGTTGTTTCAATTGGGTAGTTTGTTTCATAGCTGCCTCCCTGAATTGGCCCGTTTAGGGGACTTTGAGGATTTCTCGATACTCGTCGAAGTATTTTTTGAAATCCTTTTTGGCCAGAGCCACGTCGCTCGGCACCAGTTTCACTCCGTCCACCAGGTAAGCCGGCTTGGGTTTGACGCCGGAGCGAACCGGGATACGGCCGACCCCCACCAACAGCTCCTGGCCTTCCTTTGAAAGGAAGAAATCGACGAACAGCCTTGCGGCTTTGGGGTGCGGTGCCTGAGCTGCCACTCCAAGACTGTAATGATAAGCGATTACCGGATCGGCTCGCCCCCAATCAATAGGCGCGCCCTGTTTCTTCATCTTCTCCATCCTCGGGGTGTACATCACTACGCCGATTTTGAATTCTCCGGCGGCCACTAATTGAGCCTGCAAGGTATGTCCCCTGCGGAAGACGATCTCCTGGGCCGCCAATTTCTTCATAAACGCGCGGCCTTTTTCCGCCCCCATAACCTTCAGCATATTCGCGTACCACTCTGATTCCTCCCGGTCCATGATCATCTGTCCCTTCCACCGGGGGTGCAAAAGGTCGGCCCAGTTCTTTGGCGCCTCCGCCGGGGAAACGAGTTCGGTATTGAAGCCGAAGGTAGCGGGATTCATATAAAAACTCGTCCAGCGTCCCGCCGGATCCTTAAAGCCTTCGCGGTAAAACTTCCCGTGGCGGGTCGGATGCTTCGCGAACAGTCCTTTCTGGACGAGAATGGTCGCGGTGAAGGCTCGAAGGTTGTAGACATCGGCCGCATGTCTGCCCGCTCGCGTTTCGACCAGGATTTTTTCCATCAAGGTATCGGAACCGGCGCGGTAGTGCTTTACTTTAAGGAACGGATACTTTTTCTAGAATGCTTTCAGTACCGGAACTGCTTCGGAGATGCTGATCGAACCATAGAAGACGACTTCGCCTTCCTTTTTGGCGCCTTCAATTATCGCCTCCATCTCGCTGTCGGTCTGCGCCTTTGCCTGAGAGACACCCAGGGCTAGCACGATCAAGTGAAAGACCACGATGCTGCAGATCTTATTGGATCTCATGAGGCTCTCCTTCCTTCTCGTTTATTTAACTGGCTTTCTTCGAGAGTTTCGATTTGAGGAACGGGATCAATCCGCCTCGATCAAGAATGGCAAGAGCGTGCTCGGAAAACGGCGGAAACGGGCGCGACTCGCGGTTCTTAGGATTCCGTGCCCGGCCTGAGGCCAAATCAAGCTCCAGCTCTTCTCCCTCTTCGACGATGCCGGAGATGCCCGGGCATTCGATGGCAGGAAGGCCGAGGTTGATCAGCGTGCGCAGGTAAATATTGGAAATCGATTCCGCAAGAACGGCGGCGACCCCGGTGTCGCGCAGCGATCGGGGCGCGTGTTCAGAGCTTGAGCCCATGCCGAAATTGATTCCGGCGACGATGATATCGCCGGGCCGAACCTTCTTGTGGAACTCGGGATCGACACCCGCCATGGCCCCGTTAATATTGCCCGAGTCCAAGCAATCACCGAACTTCCATACCTTGCCTCTGAAAATTTTTTCCATGGTTTAGAGAAACTCCCTCGGGTCGACGACTTCGCCGGCGACCGCGCTGGCCGCCACGGTCGCCGGGCTTCCCAGAAAAATCCGCGCTTCGCGGTCCCCCATCCGACCAGGGAAATTGCGATTTCCCGAAGAGATGCACACCTCACCCCCGGCCAGGGAAGGGCGCACGCAGATTCCGCATTCCGACGTGGTCACGAGCGCTTTTGCCTTCTGAATGATGTCCAACAGCCCTTCATCACGCGCCTGGAAATAGGCCCCGAACGAAGCCGGCGTAACTACCATTCGGACTCCCGCGTGAACCTTCTTTCCTCTTAAGATTTTGGCTGCAACGCGAAGATCTTCGATTCGCGAGTTCGAACAGGTGCCGATGAAGGCCTGATCGATCTTGGTTCCGAGAAACTCGTGGATCGGCCTGCCGTTGGACGGAACCCCTGGCGCCGCCACGTAGGGCTCCATATCCGTAAGGTCGAACCGGCGCCGCGACTCATATTCGGCGTCGGGATCGCTGTGCACGACCTGAAACTCCCCCGGCCCCGCTTGCTTTGCATAGTCGATCGCCCTCTCGTCCGGGGCAAATATGGCGTTGAGCGCAAGGCTTTCCACCGCCATGTTGCACATCGACAGGCGGCTCTCGATACTGATATCGGCCACGGCGCTGCCCCCGTACTCGATCGTCCTATTGACCAACCCGTTGGGACCAAGCTCGGCCATGACCCGTAGAACGATATCTTTTCCCCAGATCCAAGAAGGAGGCTTGCCGGCCAGCTCGACGTAGATGGCCGGCGGAACTTTCAGCCAGATGTTACCCGTCGCCAATACGCCGATGGTCTCCGTGAAGCCGATGCCGGTCGAAAAGCAGCCGAGGGCCCCATAGGTGCACGAGTGCGAATCAGCGCCCACGATAAACTCGCCGGGCCTGACATGGCCGCGCTCTACCATGACGTTGTGACCGATCCCTCCTTGGTATCCTTCGTAGAGGGTCGCCCCGTGCTCGTCCCGGAATTTCTTGGCTACTTCTTGTCCCTCGGCACGCTTCGTGTTCCGCGCGGGTTGCTCATCGAAGTTGATGATGACTTTATCGGGATCCCACGCCCTGGTAACCCCCATCTCTTTGAGCACCTCTTTAAAAACGCCGTAAAGGCCCTTGGGATCTTCAGCTTTAGCGAAGCGGAGGTCTTTGATGTATAGCTTGTCGATCTCCGCGGTGATCATGTCCCCAGGCCGAACCCGATCCTTCCCGGAGGCCCGGGCGCAAATTTTTTCGGTTATCGTCATTCCCATGCTTCACCTTCCTATGGATGCACCTACTCTCACCCGCCCCTTTTTGGTAGCGAATTACCTGCTGACCTACTAATAGTCGGACCTAGCCCTACGTGTCAATCTCAACGATCCACAAAATAAGCAATATAGAGCCCCAACTGGCTTGACACACCCCGGAGTGGTGGTACGATGCTCCCCGCTGAACTCAGGGGTTTGCATTGAAAGTCCCGCGGACATATCAACCGGGCGCGCGAGCTCCTCAAGTATCGGTGGTTTCAGAAAAAGGAGTGGCAGGAGGGATTCAAGCGGATGCTCTCAAGTACGAGCTGGACGTGCTCGCCAACAAGGACTTTCAGTACCTGACCAAGAGCTCCCTTCCCCGAAAGCTCAAAGAGAAAGATTGGCTGGATTAGCCCGCAGCGGACGTTTACGTATTTTGAGTACCGATAGGATGAGAGGGACGAACTCCATAAATCAAGATGCGACCCCAAACATTCGTCCCGCCGCTTTTTAGACGGGACTCGGTTCCTCAGCCTGATTGTTAGGCACCCTGTTTCACTGCCAGAACGCAATTAAACGACGCTTTAA
>JAUXIP010000330.1 GCA_030620935.1 Deltaproteobacteria bacterium
CCTGGAAAAAACGTGGGAGGAGCTTTTACGCGGACGAGGTGGAGGACAACAGGTAGAAGTCGATGCTCTGGGGCGTCGGGTCAGGATCCTCCATGAGGTAAAAGACGTTCCGGGACACAATGTTTTCCTAACTCTGGACCAGGACCTCCAGGAAGCCGCTTTCCAGGCTCTGCAAGGAAAGAGGGGAGCCATTGTGGTCTTGGATGTCAATAGCGGGGCCGTTTTAGCTCTAGTCAGCAGTCCGTCTTTCGACCCTAACGTCTTTGCCAAGGGAATCACTTCCGAGGAATGGCAGTCCCTAGCGAAAAACCGGGAACACCCTCTCAACAACAGAGCGATCCACGGACAGTACCCGCCTGGATCCGTCTTCAAAATTGTCGTTGCCATAGCGGCTCTAGAGGAAGGTGCCGTTGATCCTGAGAGTCCTATCTTCGACCCCGGCTATTTTAAGGTCGGCAACCGCCGTTTCAGAGATTGGAAGGCGGGAGGACACGGTTGGGTAAACCTTCGCCGGGCTATTGTCGAGTCTTGCGACGTCTATTTTTATCAACTCGGCCAGCGGCTCGGAGTGGACCGAATCGCCAAGTATGCGCGCACCCTAGGACTGGGAGAACAAACGGGCTTTCCCCTGGCTGGGGAAAAAGGGGGCCTTATCCCGGATTCCGCGTGGAAAAAAAGGCGCTTTGGCCAGCCCTGGTTTCCCGGTGAGACACCTTCCGTAGCAATCGGCCAGGGATATGTCAATGTCACACCGCTTCAGATGGCAAACTTGATGGCGGCCGTGGTCAACGGAGGAACGCTCTATCGCCCATGGTTTGTAAATAAGGTGGAATCCCTGAACGGCGTGCTGATTCGGGAGTACGGCGCGGAAAAAATCCGCTCGTTGCCCTTGAAGGAACACACCTTAAACTACATTCGCAACGCTATGCACGCCGTTGTCAACGGCAAGTCAGGAACCGGAGGCAGCGCAAAGTCGAGCTTGGTCGAAATTGCGGGAAAGACCGGGACTGCCCAGGTCGCCGCGATGCGCGGAAAGATCATCAAAAGCGAAGACCTCCCCTACGACATTCGAGACCATGCCTGGTTTGTCGGCTACGCCCCTGCGAACAATCCTGAGATTGCCGTGGCGATATTGGTAGAGCATGGCGGCCACGGCGGTTCCGCGGCGGCTCCACTGGCCAAGACGGTCATTGAGAAGTATTTTTCCCTTGAGAGCCGGCCCGGCAACCTTAGGCAGGCCAGCGGCATAGGAGAGACCCGTGCAAATTGATCGTAGGCTGATTGCTCATTTTGACTGGACCGTTTTTGCTCTCTCCATCGTACTGGCCTTGGTGGGCATTCTTACGATCTACAGCTCCTCATACAGCCTTACTGAACAAACCACCGGCGGCTTAGCCGTAAGACAACTTTGGTGGTTGGTCGCTGGAATCGTCGCGATGTTATTCACTCTGGCTCTGGACTATCATCATATGGAACGCCTCGTCTATCCATTTTTTGCCGCAGTCCTATTACTACTCCTTCTCGTTCTGGTTGTCGGGTCCGTCGGTGGGGGATCCCAGCGTTGGCTTCACCTAGGACCATTCACGCTTCAACCTTCCGAACCAGCCAAGCTGGCCATCGTTCTGGTTCTAGCCAAGTATTTCCAGTACGACGAGCCGCCTCATGGTTATCGTCTGCGGGATCTTTGGCTGCCTTTTTCCCTGGCAACACCGCTCATATTCCTGACTCTAGTGCAACCTGATCTGGGGACTGCAATTGTTCTCTTGGTTGTTTTTGTAAGCATGCTGCGCCTGGGGGGGCTGCAGTTGCGCCCTTTTCTCTGTCTGGGCGCCACCGGATTAGCGTTTTTGCCGGTCGCTTGGTTCTTTTTGAAGCCCTATCAGCAAAGGCGAGTCTGGACCTTTCTCAATCCGGACCTTGATCCTCTCGGCGCGGGGTATCACATCATCCAATCGAAGATCGCTGTCGGCTCCGGACAGCTACTAGGGAAGGGTTATCTCAGGGGAACGCAAAATCAGCTTGATTTTTTACCGGCGCAGCACACCGATTTCGTTTTCTCTGTCTTTGCCGAGGAATGGGGGTTGCTGGGATGTCTTATCCTGCTCGGGCTTTATTTGTTATTGATCGCCTTATCCCTACGCGTAGCAGGACGAGCTAAGGACCGCTTTGGGGCGCTCTTAGTCCTGGGAGTGGTTACAATCCTCTTTTGGCAGGTTACCATCAATGTAGCCATGGTCACCGGGCTTTTGCCCGTGGTGGGAATCCCGCTCCCGTTGCTTAGCTATGGGGGTTCTTCGCTGGTCTCGATAATGGCTGCAATCGGCCTCGTGATCAATGTCAGTATGCGGCGCTTTACCTTCTAGGCCAGCACTTTCTCGATCGCATCCACCAGCCGCGCTTTAGGTACCGCGCCGATAATCTGATCTTTAACATTGCCCCCTTTGACGATAATCAGATTGGGAATTCCCCGGACGCCGTAGCGGGAAGGAGTCACTGGATTGTCATCAACGTTGAGTTTGGCTACTTTAAGCTTGCCCTCGTACTCGCCGGCCAATTCCTCGATTATCGGTGCAATCGTTTTACAAGGTCCACACCAAGGCGCCCAGAAATCTATAAGGACAGGAAGATCCGACCGGATCACCTCCGCCTCGAAGTTATCGTCTCCTACCTGAGTAATATCTGCCATGATTTACGCCTCTCTTTTCGCCCTGGCTGAAACTAGGTCGGTCTGTCTCGAAGAACGAACCCTAAAACTCATGTGCATCACAGATTGGACAGGCTTTTCCCCTACCCTCAAAGACTGGATAAAAACTGAAGCAAGGTCAGAACTCCGAACCCCGTGCCGCCCTTCGGGCATGTTGCCACTTCCTTCTCCGTAAAGGCGGGACCCGCGATATCCAGATGGGCCCAGGGTATATCGTCGACAAACTCTTGAAGAACAAGGGCCGCGGTAATAGCCCCGCCGTAGGAGCCGCCGATATTTTTGATATCGGCGATACTGCTTTTAAGTTCCTCCCGGTATTCTTTCACGAGCGGGAGCTGCCAAAGCTTCTCCCCGACCTCTCCACCGCAGCGAATCAGGTTGTCCACCAGAGGTTGATGATTGCCAAAAATTCCGGCAACTCCAGACCCCAGGGCAACCATGCAGGCGCCGGTCAGGGTCGCCAGGTTGATCATGCAATCGGGTTTTCCTTTGGCAGCTAGGGCTAGTCCGTCGGCCAAGATGAGTCTTCCCTCGGCATCCGTGTTGAGCACCTCAACTGTTTTGCCGTTCAGATATCGGATAATGTCGCCGGGTTTTTGAGCGCTTCCACTGGGGAGATTGTCCGTCGTAGGGATATACCCGGTCACCTCGATATCCGGACGGAGATAGGGCAGCCGACTCATGGCCCCGATGACCGCGGCTCCACCGGCCATGTCCAGCTTCATCGTTTCCATAGACTTCGGGGGTTTCAAGGAGAGTCCGCCGGAATCAAAGGTAAGTCCCTTTCCGATCAGGGCGACTTTTTTCCTTGCCCTCGCAGGCTTATACCGAATGATGATAAACCGAGGTTCCTCCGTACTTCCCCGGTTTACTGCCAGAAGTCCCGCTAGATTCATCTCTTGAATTTTTTTCTTGCCCCACACTTCGACGCTGAG
>JAUXIP010000376.1 GCA_030620935.1 Deltaproteobacteria bacterium
AGCGATCGGTTCTCCCGCGAGATTGATCACGCCGTCGGATCCCTCGATGACCTTTTCCCAAGCGCCGGGTGAATGTGGATCCCAGCTGATCCATTTTTGATTCGGCGAGTCGGAGCCGTCCGACGGCAAGCGTGTGAGCATGATTAGGGAATGGCCCTTTTCTAGGAGTCGCGTGCAGAGGGCTGATCCAATAAAGCCGGTCCCGCCGGCAATCACAATCTTCATCGTTTTGTCTGCCCGCTCATTGACCTCTTAACGAAACGAGTTCCGAATGCTATGTAAGACAAGATCAAACTATTTCCTTACCTGGGTGTCAAGATGAATATCCACGGGCGAAATAACTCGCCAAGGCGAGTTGTCGCTACCGGAATCGGTGCCGTAAGCCCGAACGGGATTGGGGCCGAAGCCTTCTGGCACGCGACTCGAAAAGGGATCAGCGGGATCGATGCCATTACTCTTTTCGATCCGGCCGCGCTCTCCTGCCGGATAGCCGGCGAGGTCAAGAATTTTCAAGCCGAGAATTTTCTACCGTCCAAAGAGCTCAAGCGAGTGGGCCGATCAGTTCCCCTATCGATAGCTGCGACCAAAGAGGCTCTCCAATCGGCCAAAGCAGACATTCACGAGATGAATTTGGAAGACAAGCGCTCCTGGGGCGTCATTCTCGGGAGCGGCGGCGGCACACCAGACTTCACGGAGGAGCAATACCGTCTATTTTTCAGCGACCAGTTTCGCAAGGCAAGCGCTTATAATATTCCTAGCTCGACCATCGGAACACTCTCCAGTGAGGTCTCGCTTCACTTCGGATTTAAAGGTCCCAGTCACATCGTCTCCACCGGATGCACCAGTTCTACAGACGCCATCGGTTACGCCTTCAACCTGATCCGCTTCGGGCTGGCGGATCACCTCGTCACCGGTGGTGTGGATTCGACCATCACCCCGGGCATCCTGCAAGGGTTCAGCATGATGAAGGTAGTCTCATCGTCGCACAACAATGATCCCGCATCCGCCTCGCGGCCCTTCGACCGCCGCCGTGACGGATTCGTTTTGGGTGAAGGGGCCTGGATATTGGTCCTGGAGGAGAGAGACAATGCTCTTGAGCGAGGAGCGCCTATTTACGCTGAGATTTTAGGTTACGCCTCTACCTGTGATGCGTACCATGTCGTGCGCCTCAATCCCAACGGCGAGGAGCCTGCGCGCGCCATGAGCCTGGCGATCCAGGATAGCGGTCTGGCACAGGACGAGGTCGGCTATATCGCGCTCCATGGCACCTCCACCATCCTGAACGATCAGACCGAAACCCTGGCGCTGAAGCTCTGTTTTGGCCGAAGGGCGTACGACATTCCCATGAGCTCGATCAAATCCATGATCGGGCACCCTCAAGGAGCATCGGGGGCCGCCGGAGTCGTATCTGCAATTTTCGGCATGAACGATGGCTTTCTTCCGCCGACGATCAACTATGAGGAACCCGATCCTCAGTGCGATCTCAAATACATCCCCAATCACGGATTGGCTCAGGAGGTAGAGGTTGCCCTTTGCAACTGTATCGCGTTCGGATCCAAAAATTCGGCCCTGGTCATTGCACACGGTGACCGAAGGTCCCTCTCATGATTTTCAGGTCCAATACCGGGCGGTCTCTGCTGAAAGAGTGGCCGAAGAGCATTCCGGATCGACAAGCCTATGTGGACCCTATCTTTGCCACCATAGCTCGTAAATACGACTTTATGAAAAAAATGCTTTCTCTGGGCCAGGAGCTACGATGGAAAGCTAAGACCATCCACCTGATCCCGAAAAATGGGAAAATGGAGCGGATACTCGATTTGGCCAGCGGCACCGGCGACTTTCCCCTCTACCTCCGAAAGAACGGTTTCCAAGCCCCTATTATCGGCGTGGATCGCAATCCCAAGATGTTAGGCGTAGCGATGCAAAGATGCGCGCAAAAGCCGGTGATAAGGTTTGTGCAGGGCGACTTGATGCAGATACCCCTCAAGGACAATTCATTCGACGTCATCACCATGGGCTACGGCCTTCGGTACGTCACAGACATCGGCCAAACGCTCAGGGAGGTTTTTCGGCTGCTGCGTACGGGTGGTATCTTTGTCTGCTTGGACTTTGGGGTGCCGAAGAATCTGTTTCTTAAACGAATTTCTTTTGGATACCTGCTGCTCTTTGGAACATTCTGGGGAATAGTTCTGCACGGCAAAAAAGATATCTACTGGCACATCGTGGAATCTTTGAATGCGTATCCCGGACAGGAGTCCGTGAAAAACTCCTTTCAAGAAGTCGGTTTCACCGAGATCAAATTGCACGAACACCTGGGAGGCATCATAGCCATCGTATCGGGCAGACGTTCTTAAAACGAGGCCCCTTGCGCTTCTGATCCACTTTCCTCTTGCCATTGCCGCGCAAGGGAATAATAATGAACCCCGATCCGAAAAGCGCTCCACTCCAAAGGTTTTTGATCCTCCGCGAGTCTCGGATCGGGGTGAATTTTCCAAGCCTAGGAGACCTGCCGCTAAATGAGCGAGGAATTTACCGCATCCGAGCAAGAAAGCCTTTGTCCTTTTTTTACCAATCTGGATCAGCCGGTCTTCGGCCTCAAGCTGCCCCAAGAAGTCGCCGGGGCTCTCTTCTCACGTTACAGCCGCTCGACCAAGAGCCTGCGCCGCACCTTTTTAGATGAATTCCTGGGTGATCCGGAGCTTGCTCTCGGAGAGCTGCTCGGAAGACAACAGTCAGCGGGTGATCAGAGTGCGGCTCTCAAGAAGGCCAGGGCATTCTTTGACCGAGTCCTGGTCGGGTACGGGGATGACTCGGTAGCGCAGCTTGGCGGGGCCCATATTGCCTGCGAAAAGATTTCCAACGTCGCGGCAAAAATGCTGGAAGATGCACGCATAGGCATCGCCCCGCTAGAGAAGTCGACCCGATACGTTCGCTTCGATCAAAAGGACGAGGAAGGGAACTACCTATTTCATCGGGAGCCTAAGATCATGGCCTCGCCCCACCGAGCGGCCTATATAGAGGTCATGAACCTTCTCTTTGAAACCTACTCTCGGCAGATCGACCGCATGATCGAGTTTGTAAAGAGCTCTCTCCCGATCGAGGCGATCCAACTGAGACA
>JAUXIP010000321.1 GCA_030620935.1 Deltaproteobacteria bacterium
AACACATCGCTCTGAGCGGGCTTATCGGACAGCTCTGGGTTGCTGCCATAGCAACCGGCTCCTCCTACGACATCCAGTCACGCTGTGCGGTTCACGGGAATACGTTAATTTCTACGTATTATGCCATTCGCGCCAAGCAAGTATCCGGCGATCCGGAAGACTTTGCGAATAATGCAGGCGACTACGCCGCCTTTAGTGTTAATGACAGAAGAAAAATTGCCGCCACGACGGTGGGGACGGCCTTCTTTTTGGAAATGGTTTCAGACAGCATCGCGGCTGATGACGCGTGGCACCGCGAGCATAGTTCCTTTTTTGATTTCAATAGAATATTTGGCGCCCACTAACAAGGGGCTAAAAAAACTCTGCTCCCAGGCTGCTAGTCGGAAAGATCCAGCAGCACCCCGTCAGGATCGGATAGAGCAATCCGGCACATTTTACAGGCCTCCAGATTGTGCTGTCTGACCGGCCCGTCCCGGCCTATGGCGATCTTCCTCTGACCGCATTCGGGAGAAGCAGAGGCAAGCGCTTCGAGTTCCTTGTTCGCGCTGTCTAAGCTTTCTACTTTAAAGCCGATGTGATCAAGCCCTTCCCATAGTCCTCGGTAGGAGACCATATCCCAAGGACGCAGGACTAGACATACCTTGCCGTCGGTCAGGCAAAAATGGCCGTCGCCGGACAAATCCTCGCGCAAGCTCAACTCGAAGACTCTCTGGTAAAATTCGGCTAGGAGTCGCGGCTTCGAAGTACGAATAGCGACATGGTTGATCCATCGAGGCTGCTCCCATCCTTCCTGGAGGTAACCCTCTCTGACATTGACCATCCCCTTTTGGGAAAGATCAAACTGGTTGCCTGCAGGATCGTGGGCTCTCAAGCCGGCAAAAGGCACATGTTTTTGGCTCTGAGCGACAAACACGTCGGGGTATCCTTTCTTTAATCGATCCAGCACTTTCTGAACATCCTCAACCTCCAGCCCGAAGTGATCGAGACCGGCGCGAAAACCGGCCTGGCGCTGGAGGAGCGCGAGGCCGACCACGCCGTCGCTGAGATGTCCTCGATCTTTGTTATAGTTTCCCGTCGCGTCGGTCATCCCCGAAGTGATCTTCCTCATGCCGAAGATGGTCTGGTAAAATTTTGCCATGCGATCGTAATTTTCCGTGTAAATGGCGACATGTCGGATGCTAGCGAACATGATTTGCCTCCCTTCCGGTAAAGCCCCGTTTGCGAAAAAGCTTGCCTTTAAAAAACTGTCACTCAAACGATAGCCTGGCGCCATGAGTAAGATTGCTATCCAGGGAAAGCGCCTCCTGCAAGCGAGTTTTCAACGTTGCAGAATAGGGCGAGGATCCATGCGCATAAAGCCAGCCGCTGATGAGGCTCTGAGAAGTCTCCGGCTTAAGAAATTCCAGATAGTGAGGACCGACTTGGAATCGCACCCCTGTAGCATGCAATTCCTGCCGTTCCACCGATTCTCCGTCGTCACCCAGTACGCCTTTATACCAGCAACTGACTGTTGCGAGATCATCCACAGCCACGGTGACTGCCCCAATTCCGACCGCACTATTCTTGTGTGCTGTCTGCCGGGGAATCCTCTCCTCTCGCGGCGTCTCATCCTGGATCAAAAATGGCGCAACGCCCCGGTACCCTTCACGCGCAAGGGAAAGCAGCCACTTGAGCTGATAACCGTCCGGACGAGTCCGAGACCAAGGAATAGGATCATCGATATTGACTCCGGCTTTTCGGAGCTTCAACGTGTCTCCTAGGAAATCATTTGTCTGCATACAGAAATCTACAAGCCCCTCTCCTGTTTGAAGCGGCTTCCACCACCTGTGGTTAGGATTGGCTTGATAGAAGGCTATGATTTCGATGTAAGAGCCGTCCGCAAAGGAAATGAGAACGTTGTGGGTCCCGACCGGATGTCTTCCTCCAGAGACGACGGTGAAGCCGAGATTTTCATAGTCTCTTGCTGCCGTGTCCAGATCACCGACGGCGATTACAATGTGGTCAACGCCAAGCAGCATAAAGCAACTAACATGCGAAGGCGGGAGCGACCTCATCCAGAAAACGCTTGAGCTGTCCCCCCTGATCCCAGGAAGTGAGCCGGAGCGTTATGTGCTGTAAGCCAGTATTAAAGTATTGCTTAAGTTCCTGAACACAACCCTGTGGACTACCTGCGGTAGTAAATCCCTCCACGAAGGCCGGACTGAATTTCGAGGTATAGTACTCGTCAAGGAAGGCCTTGCTCTCTTCAAGCGCTGCCGTTCGGTCGTCGTTAATATTGATGTTGTGATACAGGGCGCTGCCCAGTTGAGCAGGATCCCGCCCTTCTTCCTGGGCCATAGCGCGGATACGAGTCCACTGTTGCTGAAACTGTTCCGGGGTTACTTTATTGGTCATCCAGCCGTCTGCGTAGCGCGCCACGCGGCGGAGGCTTCGCTCGACAGCAGCCGGGGCAGCGCTGGCTCCATCGCGCCAGGTTAAGCCGGTAGGATTACTGGCAATCCAAATAGGGACAGATGACTGCACGGGACGAGGCTCTATTGTAACGTTCTCGAACTGGTAAAACCGGCCGTGATGCGATGCATTTTTTTCTCGTAAAAGCTTCCGCACAATAACGATCCCTTCCTCGAGACGTGCAGCGCGCTCATTGGCCTTGATTCCCATCACGGCGTGTTCGAGCGCCTGAGCCGCGCTCTGCTCATTCGGCCCGCCGATACAAACGACCAGCCAGGCACGGCCATTCGAGAGAACGTCGAGGCTCGCCCACTGCTGAGCGAAAAGCACCGGGTGGCGGTGCGCGAAGGTTGCCATGCAGCCGACGGCTAAGCGCACTTTTTTGGTAACAGCCGCCAGCGCGGAGAGAAGCGTCACAGACTCAAGCCTGGGCTTGGCCAGGAGGCTATCGCCGACCCACACGGTGTCGAAAGCGCCGGAAGCCTCGGCGTGCTCGGTCAGCCGCAGGAGATCGCCGGCCTTGAGAGCGCCAATTATGACACCGCGATTGGCAAGGGTTAGTCCAAAGGAAGCGGACATGGCCCAATGCGTATCTAAATTCGATCTGCCTTGCAAGGTAAGTGTGACTCTCTGTCGGAAGGGTGGTTCCTCGGGAGAAAACTTTCCGGGCCGAGTAATAGAGAAGTTCGAGTCGTTCAGGTTCAATCCGTCGGAAAAAAGCCATAGAACTTTTGAGCCCTCGAACAGCTTGAAGGTGTCAATCTGAGGATTGGCCCCCAACCTCAACCTCGACGCAGGAGGTATGTCCCCCAAACTTCAGTGTCCTATGACTAGAGGACAGAGCCCAGAGAGGCAACAACTATTATATACATGGAAAATTTTGTTTCCGTTGTTTATTCGAATCCGTAGGCCGCGTCAAGTTTTACCAAGCCTATGTGGCTCAAGTTCCTATGTCGTCAAGCCCTTTACATCTTCAATCTCCCGACATAGCCGGTCATTTCCACATAACCTTGACCCCCAACCGGTTTCTCCTGAATGCTCCCTCGTACGCGGACCGCTCCCTCCCAATAAGTGACCCGTGTGCTTTTTCGAGTATCTAATTCCTGGTTGGGAAAAAGTGGTCTGATTTCCAGATTAATTTTCTCGCCGGGAATCGTGACTCTCCATTTCATAGGATAGTCGCCCCCGCTTTTGGGACTCTTCCAGCGATTCAAAATCTCCACACGGAAATCGCCAAGTTCGAGGTGCCGGCTTTTACCGTTTTCATAAACCAGAGTGCCACTGGAATAGGGGTCGG
>JAUXIP010000240.1 GCA_030620935.1 Deltaproteobacteria bacterium
AGATCTCCGGCTCTACATTCCAGACAAAATGATCCATCATATTTCAAGGCTCAGAATACCATCTATTAACCAACTTTGAAGCATGACGCTTCCGGCGCGCCAAATCGTCTCCTTGGCTGGCCACCGATCCCATTACTTTACCGTCGTACCATTTCTCGTCCTTTAGTTAAGTCTTATGCAATCGCTTCCCAGCCTATAAAATCATCAGCGCCTTCGCCAGACTCTCTCGCTTAGAGATTGACCAAAGGGCAATTGCCGCCTACTCTATTTTATCAATATCCTAGGTAAACAGAAGTATGCGACTTATTATCATGATAATACTTTTCGTGGGGGTCTCGCCACCAGCACCGACGGACGATAAGTTGCATGCTACACGGATTGATAACCGCCTGTTTGATGCAAACCACTGTATGGAAAAAACCCAAACGTGGCCTACCGGAGACGGCGTAGATTTCTACTGGGGCTGCGGGGATAGGAAGTACATCACCATGGAGTGCGTGTACGACAGAGCAGGTTACCGGAATTTTGGTCCTCAGTACCCCCCGGCCGGCTGGCACTGCAATCGGCCGCTCCCTGTTTTGAGGCTCGATGGTGTCAACCGAATAGCCGACGTAGCGGTGGGGAGTGTAGGTGGAAAAGCGGTGTGGGCTGCATGTTTTGTTGATAGCTACGGTGACTTCAAATCCCGTAAAAAGCCATATCATAACACTGCATGTTATCACGCTCTCGAAAGAATCCAGAAGATGGTGAACCACACACAGCGCGATCCCAATGAAGTCGCTATAGAACTGCTTCGGTAAGCGGTATCAACTCGCTGTTGCAGCCACGATTGTTCCTAAGCCCCACCTGACCCCCATGCTTTGGGTTCGGCCTACGAGTGAGGGTGAGACGGATTTTTACGTGCGGACTTATTTTGTTCCTTTTTTAAGGCGACGGCCAACAGAACGGCTAGCCCTCCCCAGACGAGTGTGAGCACAAAGATCATCATCATGAGACTAGCGGGAGTCATGCTTCCTCCAGAGTTCTTTGGCTGATCCAACGGTTGAATCCAATGAAGACCACGAGCATGACCCCCCATTGAAACAAGCAGGTCCCAACCGACTCCGTATGCAAAGGATTCCACCAACCTTCAGGGTCGGCCTGGATCGCCACCCAGAACCACCATCCGATCAAGGCCGCGACCTCAACCGGGATCACATAGCGTACCAGCCAGTCATACCAACGGCCGATTTTTATGTCGGCGCCTTCGACGTTGATATGAAGCTCGCGAAAACTCTTTACTCCGAAGCGAAGAGCAGCAAAGGCAAAAAAGGCTCCGCTAACGATTAACCCCACTCCCCACACCCAGTCCTGGTTGAGAAAAAAGCCCGGGCTCAGGGCGGAGGGGATTCCCAAGAGAAATCCACTCGCGGTCACCAGAAGAATTGCCTGCTCCCGTCCAAGACCGGCATCGTTGAGCACTCGGACTGGCAGCTCGATCATGGCGATCAGCGAGCTGATGGCGGCAAAGGAAAGCGCCAGAAAAAAAAGAATAGAGAAAACGGTGCCTCCCGGAAGTTGGGAAAGGAGCTGGGGAATCCAAATAAAGGAGAGTCCGGTGTTCATTGGTCCCGGCTCGGAAATCACGAGTGCGGCACGGGAAGGAATAAGCGCATAGACTGTGGCAAAGATCATGATTCCGGCGACGAGCGAGATGGCGTGATCCGCAAAGGCAGTTACCGCCGAGTTCAAGCTGACGTCTTCGCTTGCCCGCGTGTAGACGGCATAAGTCAAAATAAGTCCCCAGCCGGCACCGGTACTCCAGGCGTTTTGCGTCAGCGCGTCCAGCCAGACTCGATGATCCAGCAGAATCTCCCATTTCACCGTGAAGAAACTCTCGATCCCACGAAGGGCGCCCGGTAAAGTCACGGCCCGGACCAACAGGATGACGAGCAAAATCAGAAGCGAAGGGACTAAGAGTCGGTTGACTCTTTCGATCCCTCGTACAACCCCCCGGTAAAGGATGAGACCGCCGATCGCCATCGAAGCCAGATGGAAGAAAACCGGCTGGTAGCTATGAATGAACTGGTTCCAAAGCTCCTCCGCCCCGACAGAAGTTAGCCCTGCAAGCTGCCCCGAAACTGCCAGCGTCAGATAGCGCAGGCACCAGCCGGTCACCACGGAGTAGTAGAACATGATCGCGGTAGAGACAAACCCGACAAAAGCTCCCATCCAGGCAAATCGGGCGCCGATCAGTCTGCCAAAGGCCCCAATGTTTCCCATCCGGGTCCCCTTACCCATGCCATATTCAATAATGATGATGGGAATCGACCAGAGGAAAAGAAAGATCAGCCAAGGGATCAGAAAGGAGCCGCCATCATATTTAGCGGCGATGCGGGGAAAGCGCCAAATATTGCCGGTCCCTACCGCAATGCCGATCATGGACACTAGGAGTGTCCAGCGAGAGGTGAATTGCTCAAGTCGCTTATTGACCACCGCATGCTCCCAGGATATCCGCGCTGGGGTCAGTTTATATTACGACCCCGGCCGATGAGCAATATTTCTCCAATCCTTGTAAGTTTTCGCCGATCATGGAATCTTTAGAGCTTGGACTTCTTTGAATGGACACCAGCAAGCGCAAACTTGTCATCAAGGGGATGGTTTTCATCCTCGTTGTCTTTCTGATTTTCGTCCTCAGCCGATTCGGTCCCCAACCCCTCAACCTCCTGGGTCCTCTGCTGGAAGAAGTCGAAGATGTAGAGGAAATCTATTCGAGAAGAGAACAGATAAAAAGATTTCTTCAATCTTTCGGCCCCTACTCATCGGCCATTTTTATTTTGTCTCAAGCCCTCCAAGTCGTAGCCTCGCCCATACCGGGAGAGTTGACCGGCGTAGTGGGCGGTTATGTCTACGGAAAGGTCTATGGATTCCTCTTTTCAAGCCTGGGACTGACCCTGGGTTCGTGGTTGGCATTCGAGCTCGCCAGGATTTTGGGAAGACCTTTTGCAGAAACATTTGTCAGTAAAAAATTCCTGCGAAGATTTAACTTTGTTACCACCAACACCGGGACCGTCATCTGCTTTTTACTCTTCATATTTCCCGGCTTTCCAAAAGATTCCTTGTGTTACGTGCTTGGGCTAAGCCGGTTACGACTGGTTACCTTCTTGATCGTGTCTACCATCGGCCGCATGCCGGGAACATACTTCCTTACGGTCCAAGGCGCGAGCATCCGAAGCCACGACTATTGGACCGCTGTTATCATAGCGGCTATCTCGGCTGCGGTCTTTTCCGTTGCCTATATTTACCGAAGCCAGCTCTTTCGTTGGATCAAGACCGAGTGGAGAAAATCTCCCTAAGAGTTCGTCCGGACAGTGGGGCAAAAAATTATTTGCAAAGTTTTTATGCAGGGTAGGGATTTTCCAAGGCGTTTCTTTCCATGAGGGAGTGCAGGTCTACCATTGTAAAGGCGCAGTATTTCAAATCATAGCCCAGCCTGGCGCCGGTCATCCCCTGCTCCAAAATCCGCTGCAGGATCATGCGGTTCAGCGGACCGTGCCCCATACGTCCTTCATGCCGAACCAAATCAGCCTCCGCGTGAGCCGTAAAGTAGACGATCTGTTGGGCGCTAAACCCATAGTGAGTCTGGAGAGCCTGGGCCCACTCTTTGGACCAATGACCCAGGGTCTCCTCGTACACATGGAGTCCCCAAAGCTCAGCTATGGAACCGTCCTGGAAAATCCTTCGGCAGTAGTCGCTGATGGCTCTCCCAGATGGAGAGGCCGGCACCTCAAATAGTTCCTCGCGGGTAAGTCCAAGAGTGCTCGCCGTCTCAACCAAAAGAAGAGTGTGACCCGGAGGTTTGGGAACGACTAATTCCTCGGCAATCTTCTCTGTAAAGGCCGGCAGGAGGTCAAAATTGCGCACAAAAAAGGGTAGGTGGGTATAATAGGAAACCGCATTGAGAGCGACGACCTCCACTGAAAACAGGCCCCAATCTTTGAAAAAGCGCCGCATGGCCGACAGGGGCAGTTTGCCCTCCCTTAATCCGCTCATGAAAGGACCGTGATACACCTTTTGCTCCCAGTGAGCATAAAGCTCGTCATAGAGTTGATCTACGTAAGCCTTGGCTGCGGTCGGATCCATGGGAGGTTCTCTTGACTCAAGTGACAGTCTTAAACACCGTATGCGGGCCTTTACATCGAAGAAAAATCCTGTATTGTTTAAACCCAAATTTCTTTTATGTCAAACACCCATCCCGGAGGAAGGTTATGGAAGCTCTCAAGCCTGACGACTTTTTAAAAAAACTGGCCGATCTACGGGAGGCCGCGTGGGCTAAAATGACTGCCGAGCGGAAAAGTTACGGCGCGGAGAAGCCGCTTACCCCGGAAACGGTATTGCGCCGTCTTCAGTTCGGCGTGGTCATGGAGCGACGCGCCGCAGAAGTTACCGCCCCATGGGTACACCAGGTCCC
>JAUXIP010000299.1 GCA_030620935.1 Deltaproteobacteria bacterium
ACCCTCGGCGAGTATTGATCCCATGTGCAGGACACTGACGCGGTCGACTAAGCCGAAGGCTACGTCAATATCATGCTCGATGAGTAGTATCGTCATCTCGTCATCAAGCCCCCGGATTACCTCGGTTACTACGGCAGTCTCTGCGGGAGAGAGACCTGCCGTGGGTTCATCTAAAAGAAGCAGTTTGGGTTTTCCGGCCAAAGCCAAAATTAAGTCTACCTGACGCTGGTCCCCATAAGAGAGGTTTGAAACACGTTCCTGTGCCTTTGTAATGAGCCCCCATTTTTCCAGAAGATCGTAGGCCTTTCTCTCCCACTGCCGATGAGCAGAAACTTTGCGGAGAGATGAGAACCAGGCTGTTTCTGAGGCCTGGACAGCGAGCAAAACGTTCTCAAATAGACTCAAATTGGGGAAGAGGTTTGTAATCTGGAAAGTTCTCCCCAGGCCCAGCGCCGTACGGTGGTGAGGTAATAGCCGGGTTACGTCCCGACCAAACATATGAATTTCTCCCGAGTAGGGACGAAGCGTCCCGCCAATGAGGTTGAAAAGAGTGGTTTTACCGGCACCGTTGGGTCCTATAATGGCACGCCGCTCTCCGGGTTGCAGGGAGAGATTAACGTCGGTCAGGGCCTGGAGCCCTCCGAAGTTCTTGTTCAATCCTTTCACAAGCAAGCATTCAGAATTCATGAGTGTACCGGCCCTCGATTCGAGTCTTTCCGTCCGCGGTAAGTCTTGAGGTTTTTTAATAAACCGGCAATACCGTTCGGAGCTAGCATGACCACCGTTACGTAGATAGACCCTAAGGTGAGGAGCCAGTGTTCGGTCCATGTACTGATCACGTCCTCTAGAAGCACGATGATCGCGGCTCCGAGGGCCGGACCAAGCAGAGTCCCGGCCCCCCCCAGGATGACCATAAGTAAAACCTTGGCGGAGAGGACTATGCTTAGGTCTTCCGGGCTGACAAAACCGTTGTAGTAAGTGAAGAGCATGCCGGCGACGCCGGCGAAAAAACCGGCGATCATGAAGGCCAGGTATTTGTAAAGCCAAACGTTGTAGCCGAGCGCTTGCATGCGAGTTTCGCTTTCCCGAACCCCCTTGAGGGCAAGACCAAAAGGGCTTCGTGCGAATAGGGAGAGAAAAGCGGTTACCAGAACAAAAATGACGAAGATGAAAATGTAGAAGTTCGTCGTGTCCCATATTGAGAAGGGGAGTCCCAAGCTTGGACGGGAGATTCCGGGTAGACCGTCATCTCCGCCGGTGAGAGAGCGCCATTTAAAAGCAAGTCCCCACACAACTTGTGCGAGTGCCATGGTAATCATGAGAAAGTAGTTGCCGGAGGTGCGCAGCGCCAGGAGACCGAAAATAGCGCAAATGAGAAGAGTCACTCCTAAACTTGACACCGCTACGAAGGCAAAGTGTTGAGTAACGTTGAGTGACACGATAGCTGCCGTGTACCCGGCGACGCCGAAGAATGCTGCATGCCCCAGAGAAGGCAGCCCGGTATATCCCAGCAGGATGTCCAAGCTCATGGCGAAGATGGCGAAAATCATCATTTGAGTCGCCAGACCCAAATAATAGTTCGGCAAGACCAGAGGCAGCAGCGATAGAGCGATCAGCAGGAAAATCACTGAAATGAGCCGTGGCCAATGGATAATCATGCTTTACCAAAAAGTCCCGTGGGTTTAATGGCCAAAATGATTGCCATCGGAGCAAAGATCGTGAACAACGAGAGTTCGGGGAACAGAACCTTACCGAAGTTATCCAGGAGGCCGACCATAAGGCTGCCTACAAAGGCACCCTTTAAGCTGCCAATCCCGCCGATAATGATGACTACAAAGGAGTAAAGCAGGATTTCAAAGTCTACTCCGGGATAGACTCCTATGAAGGGCCCCCCCATTATTCCTCCAAGGGCGGCCAAAACGGCTCCAAGGGTGAAGACGCTGGTGAACAGGAAGGGAACGTTGATTCCTAGTCCACGGGCCATTTCCTCGTCATCTACTGCTGCACGGACGGTAGCTCCCAAACGGGTTTTTTCGAGAATAATCCAGAGAGCTATAGCCGTGAGAAATCCTACTACGGTCACGGCTATTCGGTAGCTGGGAATCACGATGTCGCCGAAATGGTAAGACTCTTGAAAAAGGGACGGCTTGGGAAGGGACTGAGGATTCCCGCCCCAGATCCATAGTGCAACGTCGGCGATGATGAAGAGGAAACCACAGGTGAGTAGGACCTGGGCCAGTTCGCGCTTGTAAAAACGGCTTAGAAAAATTCGTTCCATGGTCATGCCGACAGTGGCTATTACCAGCGTGGCCCCAACGATGGCCAGGATGAAACTGTCGGTTGCCCTGATGACGGTAAGCCCGACGTAAGCCCCTAAGAGGTAATAAGAGCCATGGGCGAGGTTGACGATCCCCATGAGCCCGAAAGTGAGGGAGAGACCTGTCGATAACAGGAATAAAAGCATGGCAAAGGAGATACCGTTAAAGGTCTGCATAATCCAGAAGGTCACGCATGTCTCCTTTCAGGCTGGGTAGTAAAAGAGTGGTGAGAAAATTTATTATTTGTACACCCTGCGGCTTGCCGCGGGAACAGAACCGATAGGGTATCCAAAGGGGAGAAGGGGCAGCTCTCCGCCGTAGATCTTCCCTTGGGCAGACCACGGCGTATTAAACCCCGTGGTCGATATAATTTGATTACTTTTTCGGAGTCCAGAATTGATCGACCCCGGATATTTTGTCGATAACCACGTTCTGCAGCTTGCCCCCCACCTTTTCGACCTTGCGGATGTAGACAGGGAGTATGACATTTTGAAACTTATCGAACCTAAAGGAACCTCGAGGGGCCTCAAAACGAACCTTGCGGAGCTCCTGTAGGAATCTACTTTTATCCCCTAGGTTACCCCCGACCGCTTTGATAGCCTCCGCGATAACGCGCGCACCGACATACCCCTGCTCGGAGAAGAGACTAGGATCCTCGTTATGTTTTTTTCGATAGGCGGCGACAAATCTCTTGTTTACCGGCGTATCTAAAGGAAGCGGCGTAATGGAGATAATTCAGCACCCCGAGCGCGGCATCTCCCATGGAAGGGAGGAAGGAGTCGTCCACTGTATCTCCAAGGACAAAGAGGGGAACTTTCTCTTTGAGGCCGTACTCGGCGTACTGTCTGATGAACCGAATGGAATCTCCACCGGCAAAGAAGGCCCATACGCCGTCGATCTCGTTAACTTTGGAGATGACCTGAGCCAGGAACGGGGCAAAATCAGGGGTACCCAGAGGAGGGTAGATCTCTTGAATGACATTAGTTCCGTCGGACTTAAAGGTTTTCATGAATCCGCCCGCTTTCTCGTGTCCGGCCGAGTAGTCTGGTGCCATTACGGTCACCTTCCTGATCCCGCGTTTTTTCCGAGCGTACCAACCGCCCGCTAGATCTTGCTGGCCGTTGACGAAGGAGACGCGAAAAATGTACCGGCTTCTGTCCTGGGCCGTGAGCTTGGCTGCCCCGGCGTTTGTGATGATCAGCGGGATCTTGTGTGCGTCCACGTAATTTCGAATGGCGTAGGCCACTCCGCTGTGGATAATACCGGACAGGATATGGACGCCTTCCTTTTCGACCAGCCTTTTCGCCTTGGTAAGCCCATTCGCAGGCTTCCCCTCGGTGTCTTCGGTGAAAAGTTGAATCCTTCTATCCCCGACCCTGGAATTGATTTCTTCCAGATAGAGCTTGAAGCCGTTGTTCATGTCCTTGCCGATTTTTGCGTAAACGCCTACGTAAGGAGCCATGAAACCGATCTTTATCGGCGGTTGATCTGCCGCGATTACCCGGGATTCGCCTCCATACGCTGCGAGCAGCAGCAGTCCTCCCAGAGTCAAAGTTAAAATTTCAGAAAGCCTCTTCCTTCTCATGTCGTTATCCTTCTCGCCGATTTCGGAGTAGCCATCAAGATTATGACTTGATCGT
>JAUXIP010000230.1 GCA_030620935.1 Deltaproteobacteria bacterium
CATCATTTCAGCGCAGGATTGATTCCGACCCAGATAGGTCTGCTTGACGGTTTCGGTAAGATCAAGGCTTCCACCTTGAAGCGCATTGTGAAAAGCCTTGGTCACTTCGTAAAACGCGCGGTCACCGTGGATCAGTTTCCAATCGGCCTTTATGCCCATCGCCTGAAGAATGGGAATCTGCCGGCCAAGGAGTTCTGCAACTCCTCCGCCTGCAGCCGTAGCGTTGATCTGACAGATCCGAACACCCGTCAGAGATTGAGCTAAGCATTGTATTTCGTCGATCAGCTCATCGCCCACCAAAGGTCTGTAATTGTCCGGATTGGTCGACTGCGCACAGCAGTGGCGTCCCAGTGCTACTTGTGGAAGCATCAATTCACCTCCCGTAGAAATTTTGCCGTCACTTCGGGTAGGGCCTTTTCTCCATCATCGTGCAGATCCTTCAGATTCCTTCACGGATGGGAAGATTAGCTTTCGTGTGTGGCGGGCAATCATGAGATCCTCGTTGGTCGGTATGACCCGCACAGTGCAAGGGCTCTCCGAGGTGCTGATGGTATCAGCATGGAGCTCGTTTCGGTGTGGATCAAGATAAACGCCCGGGTACTCAAGACCCCGGCAAACCTCCCATCGCACCGGCGCTGCTCGCTCCCCGATACCACCTGTGAAGACAAGTGTGCCGAGACCGCCGAGCACCGCCGTTAGCGCTCCGATGTGCTTGCGTATCTGGTAACAGAACATCTCCACTGCCTGGGCGGTATCGGGCTCGCTCCCTCTCTTTTCTCGGAATCCATCGGGCAAGTATAAATCAAACCGCTTCGACCCACCCTTTCCTTATAATATATAGCAGGATGGCTCGCTGGTTCCTCAGAAGATAAGGTAAGGTATCTTTCAGGATCACCCCTAAACTCCTCGAGACAACGATCGTTCCACAAATAATGGGCCCGTTTTGACCGGCACGATGGGCATCGGTAAATGCTCCGACATCCATACCACAGAAAGGATCTTTCATCACCTCATCTCGTCCGGATGATTACTTACCGACCTCCTTGACCTATCCAACGGGACAAGTATTTTTAGGCATCCCCTCGCACCATAATCCGTACATAAGCTTGCAAAACCTTAAAAACCCTGGCCGTCGAGAAGGAGGCGGGTGCAAGGCGGCCCTATCTTACAGGCGGATCGCACCGGAGCGTACACGGCAGTACGTGACGACGCGAGCCCGAAGCGACAACGTAGCAACCGTCCCGTTCGGCTGAGCTCAGGTCGATGCCTTATCGACGGATCAGGGTCGCATTCCCTACCTTGACAGCCCGAATTCACATGTTATATTTAGATTTGTCTACTGGACGTTTCACCGGCCATTTAACCAACTCGCACATCTCGGCATTCATTGGAATCAGTTGAGCGTTGTCGGCCGATCCCATTCCCAGGGACCTCGGCCTCGCCCAGGTCGAAGCCGCCTAGATGGAGTAATGGAGTAATTAGGAGAAAAAGATGGTCACAAAATCTGACGATGAAAAAGACTTTTCGCCAGGCTCCTCCGACAATCTCAGCGATCTCCCTCTCGAAGAGGAAGATCTAGCCGACTCACAGGATCTTTTACTTGAGGAACAACCGGTCTTAACGGGGAAAGACGAAGAGGAAGATACGTCGGAAAACGAACGGGGGCTAGGTGCGGGTAGTAACCCCGTCGCCCTGTATCTTCGGGAAATGGGCTCTATCCCTCTTTTGACTCACGAACGTGAGATTGAGTTGGCCAAACAGATGGAGGAAGGGCAGATGCAGGTGATCGATGCTGTGTGCTTAACACCCGCCGCTCTATACTACGTCCTCGATCTGGTGGAAAAAATAGAAACCGGTGAGGCGAGTTCGCACGATCTCCTCGCAGGGAGTGACGAGAGCGAAGAGCACGGCAAATCCAGCCCTTCCCCAACACCCCTTCAGAGTAATAAGGGAATAAAGAACCTTCGCCGTTGGAGCCGGTCTTATGAACGAGTCGTCCCGGAGCTCGCGAAAAAGCGGCTGTCAAACCGACGCAGGCATAGTTTGGAGAAAGAACTTTTCAAGCTCAAGCAAAAGATCGCTGAAACCTTGAAGAATCTCCATTTTTCAGCCTCTTGCATCGGCGCTATCTCCCAATACCTGAAAGAGTTTTACGGCCGCTTGACCATGCTGGAGCAAAAAATACAGTCCTCTCCTGCTAAAAGAAAAAGAGAAAAGGAAAGGATCCTTTCGGAGATCAGCGCCACTGAAAAGAGCACGGGTCTGAAGACGCATGAGATCAAAGATGTGGTGTGCTCGATCATCCAGGGAGAGGCCAAGGTCAGCCTGGCCAAAAACGAATTTATCGAGGCCAATCTGCGGTTGGTCGTAAGCATTGCGAAGAAATACGTCAACCGGGGTCTACCCTTCCTGGATCTCATTCAGGAGGGCAATCTGGGGCTTATCAGGGCGGTGGAGAAATTCGACCATCGATTGGGATATCGGTTTTCCACGTACGCGAGCTGGTGGATCCGCCAGGCTCTGACGAGAGGTCTCATTGATACCAGCCATACCATCCGCATTCCTGTTCACCGCATCGAGGCGAGAAACAAGCTGATCCGGACCTCCCAGTATTTGCTCCAAAAGCTGGGAAGAGATCCTCTGCCCGACGAGGTTGCGAAGGAAATGGACCTATCGGTAAAGGATGTCCTGAAAATTATCAGAACAGGCGGAGAGCCGCTTTCCCTGGAAACTCCCGTTGGAGATGGGGAAAGCCGCCTGGGTGATTTCGTTGAAAACCACACCACTCGCGACCCGCTGGACGAGGCCGCTGAGGCCGATTATTGTCGCGCGATAAAAAAGGCCCTCGCTAGTCTGCCGCCGAGACAAGAGACAATCCTTCGCTTTCGGTTTGGGATCGGCGAGCCGCGCGATCATACTCTGGAAGAGCTGGGCGAGCGGTTTTCCCTGACGCGCGAGCGGATCCGTCAGATCGAGCAGAAGGCCCTTCGAAATCTCCGTTCTCCCCTGCGCAGAGCGCTGTCTGGATCCGACACCGGATCTTCGACACCCAGCGCGGCCGAGATGTCGTGAGTCTTTCAGGACGCCAAAAGCGCACCTCTTCAATTCTTGCTTAGAATCTGCCGCGCTCTCCCAATATCGATTTGCTATCCGGCTGGCACATTCCACAAACAATGTCGTGAAGAATCAGTTATGCAGGACCTATACGGACTGCGATTCCCTACCTGTTTGTCGTGACTCGTTCGAATGGCTCGCCAGGTGTGCCAGGCAGGCTTCGTACTTCGGCAGGGGACAGAAACGGCGGAGGATCTCGTCTCGGCAACTGTACCGATAAGGGAAGCGGTGCTGGAAGGCTGAGCGGACGACGTTCTGAAGCTCATCAACGGGAAGATCGATCCCGTTTCTCTCATTCCACTCAAACAGCTTCTCTTTTGCCTCATCTTCCGTGAGTCCCAGAAGGCGAAGATCGGAGGCAAGCCGAATAGCGCAATTATTTCGGAAACCAGACTCCACATGACTCTCCCAGATCCTCTGCGCGCCTGCGCAAGGGAACGTGATGTGCGTGAAGTCCGGCGGGCGACGGAAACTGTACGCGAAGGGTTTTCGTGAGATCCTTCTTGCTTGGCGCCGAATCCGTTGGAAAAATCGGCACGCCTCGGGGTTTTCCTTTACGGTAACATGCGAAAGGAATCCGGTTTCGTCCGTCAGAGTGAGCGGACGTGCCTCTCTGGCAAGCTCACGAATCTCTTCCGCGCCCAGCCTCATGACTTCATCCGTAGAGAGGACGACTTTGTACAGTCTGGACTTCTCATGGACGGTATTCGGGAGACGGAGAAGGCGAACGCGATCTTTGATTGCGAGATCCACCGTGCTGCGATGAGTTTCAGGAATCTCCAGCGCAAGGTGCCGGCGCATCGAGTCAAAAAGAAGGGGTAATAACTTCGAGGGAGCGGTCTTGTCGAAGAGACGGGTATCCAACAGAAGATGAAAACCTTTTGCGCCACTGAAATAAACCTGAATCCCGTCGGGATCGACCGCCCAACGGTCAAGAAAGTACGAAAGTAAATAGCGTGCAGCCTCCACCGCCACATTTAAATCCTGGTGATCCAAATCGACCGGGAACATAGGTGCCCAGACTCTGCCTTCGTAGCCCGCGATCGTGGGCATGAGGCCTGCCGTACGGGTGCTCATATAAGTGAGCAATTCATCGGAATAGAAAAAGTAAGTCGCGTAGCAACCATAGCGGCTGAAGGTCTTGACCAGGTCCGGGACATCGGTGATTGAGACGACATGATTGCGGAATCCTTTCTGATAGTGGGCTGCAAAATCGACTAGATGGAATTCTCGCATATGAATATTATACTGCTTCTGAGGTGTCGAATGAACAGAGGAGCAATTTCCGTTCCTGCCCTTGCCGATACGGCCATCCATGAGGGGGCGCAGCTCATGATGGGAAAAGATGCCCATCGTCTTCTAGTAGGGGATGAGACAACGCTACCCGCCGTTGCAGCCAGGATCGACTTGCTAAAACAATTAGCGAAGCGGCAAGCG
>JAUXIP010000068.1 GCA_030620935.1 Deltaproteobacteria bacterium
GCCCGCTCGATTTCCTGTTCATTGCGCGGTTTGAGCCGTCCTTGCATCTCTCCCCCGACGCAGCGCAGTGCCGCCGCGGCCAACACGCCTTCCGGCGCGCCCCCGATGCCCATGAGGAGATCGATGCCCGTTTCCGGCTTGGTTGTGGCGATAGCCGCGGAGACATCCCCGTCACTGATCAGCCGTATGCGCGCCCCCGCCTGCCGGACTTCATCGATAAGCGCTTCATGCCGCGGCCGATAGAGAATGATCACGGTCAAATCCTCCACCCGGCAACGTTTGGCCCCCGCCAGCGCCTTCAAGATTTCCGTAGGGCTCTTGTCAAGATCCACCACGCCTTTCCCGCTCGGGCCGACGGCGATCTTGTCCATGTAGGTGTCGGGAGAGTGGAGAAAATTTCCCCGCTCGGCCATGGCGATAACCGACAAGGCGTTGGGCGCCCCGTTGGCGCATATGGTCGTCCCCTCCACCGGGTCCAGAGCGATATCGATTTCGGGGCCATCCCCGGCGCCCACTTTCTCTCCGATGTACAGCATCGGCGCCTCATCTCGCTCTCCTTCCCCTATGACGACGGTGCCCCTGATCGCGACGGAGTTGAACGCCCGGCGCATGGAGTCCACCGCCGCTTGATCCGCCGCTTTTTCGTCACCCCGGCCCATGAGCCGGGCACACGAGAGCGCCGCCGCCTCGGTGACTCGAACCCCTTCTAACGCTAGATTTCGATCCACGGTTTTTTTCCTCCTATAAGCGCCTCTATCAGAGTAAAAGCCTTTTGTACAACCACGCCGGTGCCTTTGGCATCTTTTTCGTTGTAACCGACTTGCTTGGGCTCCTCCTTTTCAGCCGAAGAAAAGAGGACAAAAGGGACGGGATCGGAAACGTGGGTCTTCAAAGCGATGGGGGTCGGGTGGTCGGGAAGGAGAAGAAGCTTCCAGTCCTCCCGGGCACTCAGACCCTGAAGCACGGTGCCTACGACTTTTTCATCAAAGTCTTCGATGGCCTTTATTTTTTTCTCCAGATCCCCCATATGACCGGCTTCGTCCGGGGCCTCGACGTGGATAAAAACCAGGTCTTTCTCTGCGAGGGCGCGCACCCCAAACTCACCTTTTCCTTTATAATTAGTGTCGAAGTAGCCGGTAATGCCGGGAACATGTATCCGCTCCAGTCCGGCATAGATACCCAGGCCGTTGATGATATCGACCGCGGAGATAACGCCACCGCTGATGCCGAAACGCTCGCTCAACGAGGGCAAAGCGGGAGCCTTGCCTTGTCCCCATAACCAGATCGAGGTCGCTTTTCGCTCTCCCCTTCTCTCTCTTTCGCCGTTGACCGCATGACGCGTGAGGAGTTCCTGGGATCTCTTCATCAAGTCTCGCAGAACATCGGAGCCGTTTCCTTCCGGCAAGTAGCCGGCGATTTTCCGATCCGTGATGTCGTGCGGCGGGGTGGTCGTCATGGTCTCTCTTCCGCCACGCCAGACCATAAGATGCCGATAGCTCACCCCGGGATGAAATTCCAGCCCGTTCCCTCCTAACTCGCGGTCTATATCCCGGACCATTTTCCCTGCCTCTTCGGTGGAAATATGACCAGCGGTGAAATCCGCCATGACGCAATCGCTCGGTTCTCCGTTCAGCGTGACGAGATTACAGCGAAACGCGATGTCGTCTCGACCAAGAGACACTCCCATGCTCGCGGCCTCTAAGGGAGCGCGCCCGGTGTGATAGAGAGCAGGGTCATAACCCAGAATGCTCATGTTCCCTACGTCGCTTCCCGGCGGGAAGCCCTTGGGGATCGTATGGGCCAGACCGAAGACGCCATGCGAAGCCAGCCAGTCCATATGCGCGGTGGCGGCCGCTTCCAAGGGGGTTCGTCCCCCCAGCTCGTCTATGGGATAGTCCGCCATCCCATCCCCTTGCAAGATAACGTATTTCACTTTCTAGCTTCCATCACGCTGCTGAAAAAGCCCCATATACTTCGTTGCGTTCAATCGCCTCGCCTCTGAGATCTTTTTGAGCAGCCCATAAGCGGAACTTTTCATCAAGCGCTCCATATCGGGAACCAAACAGGATCGACCAGAAGGTAGTCTTTACCCGAGATCATTCCTAAGGCTTTTTTAACATGGCCCACGGTTGTCGTCTCAAGAGTGATGACAAAGGGTAATATCTTCGAAGGCTCCTGACTAAGATCGTAGTTTAGCGCGACACTCCGCAACTCGCCTTGGCTGTGGGTTAATTGCCAAATTTCCGAGACGTTGATGCCGACTTTGCCGAAGGTCTGGCAAATATCACCGACAATGCCGGCCCGATCTTTGATCACGAAGCGGATATAAAAGCGACCGCTGATTTGATCTTCGGATTTAACCGCGGCTTTTCCAGATACCGGCAAGAAATGAGAAATCGTCTGCCCTCGCCGCCTTGCCAACTCGCACACATCTCCCATGATGGCGACGGCTGTCGGGCCGCCTCCGGCCCCCGGCCCCAGGAAGACATAGTTCCAATCCCGGCCCTTTTTTGTGGCATCATCGCCGCTCCGCTTCCCCTTGAAAAAGATCGCATTCGTTGGCCCGTCTATGGTTGCGAGAAAGTGTCTATGAGGAACAAGGACGGGCGCTACAAAGGCCTCGATGGCAGTGCCCTCATACCTAGCCACTGCCAGAGGCTTGATGGTACAGCCTCCTTTACGATCCGCATACAAAAAATCGACGGCATGGATCTCTTCGATCCCTTTGCGCCAGATAGCCCCGGGATTCCCCTGCAGACCGAAGGTCACACCGACCAGGAGAATCAGCTTTGCCTCGGCGTCTAAGCCGCTCGTGTCTGCTGTCGGATTGGTCTCGGCGTATCCATGTGCCTGCGCTTCGCGCAGGGCTTCTTCATAGGATTTTCCGCTTCTTTTCATCTCCGAGAGGATATAGTTGCACGTTCCATTGACGATTCCATAAATCGCCTCCGGCTCTTCCGCCGCAAAGCTCTCGGTAAGAGAGCGGATGATGGGAATGCCTCCGCCGACGCAAGCCTCAAATCTCAGTTCTTGACCGTAATTTTCCGCCGCTCTCCGTATCTCCGTGCCGAATCTCGCCAGCACGGCCTTATCCGAGGTCACAACGGATTTTCCTTTTTGAAAGGCCCGGATGATGTAGTCTTTGAAGTCCGTGAGTTGGCTCTCTTCCTGCACTCCCAATGCCTCGATTACGATGTCCGCGTCCGGATGGTCTGTTACGTCAGCGGGATTTGTCGTGAAGAGTTTAGGATGGTTCGCGTACCATTTTTTCCCTTTCGGATTCCGGGTAAAGATCTTGACGATCTCGAGCTCGTCGGCAAACCTCCTTTTTAACCCTCCGTCGAAGAAAAACTCCTGCACAGCCTCGCCGACCACTCCTGATCCCAGCAGACCAATCTTCACTTTGCCTTTGTTTTTAGAACCGGCCATGACCTTCCTTCAATCCGGCAGTTTTGCCAACGCCTTGCGCATGGTCCTCACCGCCTGCCGCGTACGATGCTCGTTTTCGATCAAGGCGAAACGGACAAAGGGATCTCCGAAGTCGCCAAAGCCGATGCCAGGAGAAACCGCGACCTTCGCCTCCTTCAAAAGGTACTTCGAGAACTCGATCGATCCCATCTTTTTGGCGGGCTCCGGAATCTCGGCCCAGACAAACATGGTCCCCTTGGGCTTTGCTATATTCCAACCCACTCGCCCGAGCCCATCGACGAGCGCGTCTCTGCGCTTGCGATAGGTCTCCCGACTGGACTCTACGGCATCCTGGGGACCCTTTAAAGCGTGGATCGCGGCGATCTGCACGGGTTGAAAAATACCATAGTCGAGATAGCTCTTGATCCGCGCCAGGGCGTGGACCATCTCCCGGTTCCCGACCGCAAACCCCACTCGCCATCCGGGCATGTTGTAGCTCTTGGAAAGAGAAAAGAATTCGATCCCGACATCCCGGGCGCCGGGGACTTGGAGAAAACTGGGAGGCTCATATCCGTCAAACGTGATGTCGGCATAGGCGAAGTCATGGATGACTAAAAGACCATGTTCTTGAGCGAAGCGAACGACCCGTTGAAAAAAATCCAGTTCCACCACCTCGGTCGTTGGGTTGTGCGGAAAGCTGATGATGAGGAGCTTCGGCTTGGGCCGGCACTGTTTAATTGCTTCTTCTAATTGCCCGCAAAAATCTTCGCCGGCACGGAGCGGGATGCTGCGAAGGTCGCCGCCGGCCAAGATTACAGAGTACTGGTGAATCGGATAAGTAGGACTCGGGCAAAAAACCACATCGCCGGGATCCACGATGGCCCACACGAGGTGTCCCAAACCCTCTTTGGCTCCGAGGGTGACGATCGCCTCGGTCTCAGGGTCGATCTCAACCTGAAAGCGTTTTTTATACCAATCCGATATAGCCAGCCGGAGTTTATAGATTCCCCGAGACGCGGAATAGCGATGGTTGTGAGGTTTTTTTGCCGCTTCGACAAGCTTCGCCACCACATGGGGAGGACTGGGCTGATCGGGATTGCCCATGCCGAAGTCCACGACATCTTCGCCCTTTCTGCGCGCCTCTTGTTTCAACTCATTGATGATGTTGAAGACATAAGGCGGAAGTCTTTTGATACGCTGGAATTCCACTGGTGAAAAAGAACCTTTACAACGGATATTTTTCTTTATTTCTGAGCTGAAAGCCTCCTATTTTTATATGCTATCTCCCCAAGGGGTGCAACTAAGATCCCGCCTTTGGGTAGAGAATTCAGGAGCCAGGATTCACAATCGAGGAGAGGAGAATTCTGAATTCTGTTTTCTGACTACTGAATTCCGTTTCCTCCATATATTTTTCAATTTGCATTGTGATGTTTTAGCCTATTCTCCCCAGTTCCAGCCGGCTGCCCCAGCGGTGTTTCAAAATCTCTCTCAGGGAACGCGATTCACGCCCGGTGAGGACAGGATCCCGAGATAGCCAGTCAAGGGCTTCTTTTCGAGCTTCTAATAGGAGGTGCCCGTCTCTGACCAGATTGGCCAGGCGAAAGTCCGCGAGTCCGGATTGTCGGGTCCCCAGAAGTTCTCCGGGACCCCGCAACCTGAGATCGGCCTCGGCGATTTTAAAGCCGCTGTGTTCCCTCGCCATCACCTGCAAACGCTTAAATGCGTCCGCATGATTTCCGCCGTAATGGATAAGGAGACACTGCGAGGGATGCTCGCCCCTGCCGACCCTCCCCCGCAGTTGATGCAGTTGTGACAGGCCGAAACGCTCGGCATGCTCGATGACCATCATGGTGGCGTTCGGGACATCTATCCCCACTTCGATAACCGTCGTCGCTACGAGGATCTGCAACTCGCCCTCTTTGAAGCGTCGCATTACACGATTCCGATCCTCGGCATTGATTCTCCCGTGGATCAGGCCCAAGCGAAATTCCCGAAACGGGCCCCGAGCGAGCTCCTCGGCCATTCGGGTGGCATCCCGGAGTTGGAGCTGTTCGGATGCTTCCACTAGGGGATAGACAACATAGGCTTGATGTCCCTTGGCAAGCTCCTCCCGCACTATCGCATACAGTGCCGAGCGTTCCTTCTCGCTAAAGAGACGCGTGTGCACAGGGGTCCGGCCCGGAGGCATCTCGTCCAAGGATGAGACCTCCAAATCTCCGTAGAGAACCATGGCGAGGCTGCGGGGAATGGGCGTCGCGCTCATCAGGAGCATGTCCGGTTGGGGTAGCGAGGGATCCCTTGAAGCTTCACCGTTCCCCAGCCGGTGCAGCGTCATTCGCTGGATAACGCCGAAGCGGTGCTGCTCATCGATGATCCCCAGACCCATTCGGGGAACGTGCACCGATTCTTGGAGCAGCGCGTGGGTTCCCACAACGAATGGAATCTCTCCTCTCTTGATTTCACCCAACGTCTTCTTCTTAACCTTCGCCGGCAAGGAACCGGTCAACAGCCTAGACGGAAGCGACAACCTGTCGGCAAAAGGCTTGAGATTCCGGTAGTGCTGTTCGGCCAACAGTTCGGTCGGGGCCAACCAGACCGCCTGAAAGCCGTTTTCGATCGCCCGGAGGGCGGCAAACCAGGCCAAGATGGTCTTGCCGGAGCCGACGTCTCCTTGGATGAGACGCTGCATGGGCTGTGAAAATGTCATGTCTTGGTAGATCTCCTGCAAAACCCGCTCCTGGGCCGTCGTCAACTTAAACGGAAGAACCCCCTGCATCCTGCGGGTGAGTTTCTCCTCGCTGCTCGCGAAAGCGATCCCCTGTAAAGAGGTCCGCGTTTTTCTTCTCATTCCGATCCCGAGCTGTAAGTAGAAAAATTCATCGAAGACAATCGAACGGTGCGCGGGAGACTCGAAACGGTTCAGAGATTGGATATCCGCGTTTTTATCCGCCTGATGCGCCCGTTTCATTGCACTGCAAAGATCCATCAGCCCCTGCCGCCGTATGATCGATTGGGGCAAATAGCTGGGGAGAAAGCAGGCGTACTCGGCCAGAGCTTGCGCTACCCAACGCCGGAGGGAGCCTGCCGGAATTCCGCCGGGCTTGAGATAGATAGGGAGAATTTTTTCCATCCCGTCTCTTTGGTCAAGTTCGACGGGTTCGAACTCGGGATGGACGATTCTCTTCTGCGTCCCGACTCCCCGTTCTACCTTGCCGTGGACAAGCAGGGTCTGACCTTTTTCGAGACCTTTGGCGATATAGGGTGTGGCACGATACCAGACCAGCCCGAGCGCCCCTGTCCCATCGACCAAGGTGCCGAGCATGATTTGTCGCCTCCGGCGTGGGATATACTTTTTTTCCAAAGAGATCAGCTTGCCGACAAAACTATCTTCTTTCCCCGGTGTGGCCTGGCGGATCTCCATGATCCGCCGTCGATCCTCGTAGCGAAAAGGTAAATGGTAGAGGAGGTCCTCGACGGTTTTTAATCCTAACCGCTCCAACTGGGCCGCTCTTGTAGGGCCGATGCCTTTAAGAAAACGGACCGGGGTCGATAGGGCACGTAAACAATGTTTTGCTGGAAGCCGGGTAGATTCGTAGGCGGGTGTCTCGATCGAAGGGTCGTCAGGCGAATGCATACGGATTTTACGAAAAGAGCGTGGGACCTCCGTCGGTTTGGTAATCCTGGAGAGCTTGAACTTCGAATGTGCGATCCTTCAAGAGTTCGATTCCCTCGACGGCCGCCTCCGCTCCGGCAACGGTCGTGAAATAAGGAATCTGGCAATCCAGGGCGCAGCGGCGTAGATAAAAAGAGTCGGCATGCGAGTGACCATCCGTAGGCGTGTTGATGACGATGGCGATCTCGCCTTTTTCAATCGCATCCGCCACATGCGGACTTCCCTCCTGAATTTTGTTCACTGTCTCGGAGGGGACAGCTCTGTGTTTAAAGTAAGCGGCGGTTCCCCGTGTTGCTACGATCTGAAACCCCAGTCGATGGAGCGTCTGGGCGATAGGCAGAACTCTCGCCTTATCCTCATCCCGGACACTGATAAACACTCTCCCCTGGCAAGGAAGACGCACACCCCCTCCCAGCTGAGCCTTGGCAAAGGCGAGGCCGAAAGCCTTGTCGATGCCCATCACCTCTCCTGTCGATTTCATCTCCGGTCCTAAAAGAGTATCGACGCCGGGAAATTTGTTAAAGGGAAAGACCGCTTCTTTCACCGAGATGTGGCGCGGTACGATTTCCATTTCTACGCCTAGTTCGGCAAGCGTGTTTCCTACCATGATACGTGCGGCCAACTTGGCGAGGGGAACACCCACTGCTTTGCTTACGAAAGGAACGGTCCGGGAGGCACGCGGGTTGACTTCCAAGACATAGACCGTGCCCTCCTTAACGGCAAACTGGACATTCATAAGCCCTCGTACATTGAGCGCCATGGCGATAGAGGTCGTTTGGCGGCGAATCTCCTCCTGGACTTCAATGGCAATCGATCTTGGGGGCAGCGTGCAGGCGCTGTCCCCGGAGTGAATCCCCGCCCTTTCGATGTGCTCCATGATTCCGCCGATCACTACCCTTTCTCCATCACAGAGAGCATCCACGTCCACTTCAATGGCATCATCCAGAAATTTGTCGATGAGCACAGGATGCTCCGGAGAGGCTGCCACGGCATCGGTCATGTAGCGCTCCAAGGTTTTCTGGTCATAGACAATCTCCATCGCCCGCCCCCCTAAAACATAAGAGGGGCGAACCAAGACCGGATAGCCCAGCGCCTCGGCTATTTTCAGCGCCTCCCGGTAAGAGCGGGCAGTACCGCTAAGCGGCTGATTGATCCCGAGCTTCTCTAGAAAACGCTTGAACCTCTCTCGATCTTCCGCCAGATCGATATTGTCGGGAGAGGTTCCGATAATATTCACTCCGGCTCGTGCCAGCGGCAAGGCGAGCTTCAAGGGAGTTTGCCCTCCGAACTGAACAATGACGCCGTCGGGCTGTTCGCATTCGACAATGCCGAGAACGTCTTCGAGAGTAAGGGGTTCGAAATACAACTTATCGGAGGTGTCATAGTCGGTGCTAACCGTCTCCGGGTTGCAATTGACC
>JAUXIP010000357.1 GCA_030620935.1 Deltaproteobacteria bacterium
CTTTACTTACATGGGCCGCGGCAAACCTCCGCTAATTCCAAATTATTAGGCGCTGGACGCTCCGGAAGAGCGACGGTTTGTCCGGAAATACTTTCAGGAATGTAGCTACCTGCAGGGCAACGAAGGGAACATCGACCCGGTTCATCTCTCCTTTCTTCACCGGCAGTTTAAAGAAGACTCTAACGACAGGAGACAAGGTCTTGGCGTCCGCGGGACCAAATTGTCTCCAGATAGCCTATATGGACGGGATCTTGCGCCATCGATAGAAGCGGAGATAACCGACTTCGGCGTGCGTATTTTCACCGTTCGTAGAACGGGAGCAGAGCAAAACTATCTTAGAGTATCGAATTTTGTAATGCCTAATTTGTGCGCGGTCCCCGCAGAGACGGGGGCAGACGGCTACAATATCAACTGGCATGTTCCCATCGATGACACTCACCACTGGAAATACATGTTCACGTTCAGCCGTAAGGCCATCCTTGACAGGGAAACGATGCGCAAGCATTACTTATCGGAGATGGGCCCGAATTATCAGCTAATTCGCCAGCAGGATAACCGTTACCTGCAGAACCGTGACGAAATGCGAAGCCGCACGTTCACCGGTTTGGGCGGGGTTTTTCCTGTACACGACGGGTACGCTACTGAAAGTCAGGGGCCCATTCAGGATAGGACACAAGAACATTTGACCTCAACGGACAAAGCCATTGTTGCGGCCAGGAAGCTGCTCCTAAAGGCCATAAACGATGTTCAAGAGGGACGAGAAGCCCCACATGTCATAAGGGATCCGAAGATGAACCGGTTCCCCCACGTACAGGTCCTTTCCGAAGTGCTCTCTAGCTCCATCAACGTAAAAAACCATGTCAATCAAATCATCAAGGACAAAAAGAGATCTTCGTACGAGTCGACTATGCCGTAGCAGCCTGGCGGAACCTAAATTATTAGTAGTGGACTAGGAGGTTTTTCAATGACGTTGGTTCTGAGCAATGACGACGTTGCAAGCGTTCTTACTATGGACATATGTATGGAAGCCCTGGAGGATGCCTACAAGGAGCTGGCCGAAGGGCGTGCCGTGAATCAGCTGCGTTACGATACGAACATGCCGCTACCCGGACGACCGGAAAGATTAGCACGTTACCAGTTTAAAACCATGGTCGGTATTTTGCCCAAGTCCGGTGTGGCCGCCCTAAGGATGAGCTCGACTCTCAACCACCGTCCGATCCGGTACGGTGTTGAAAGAGCCGAGCGGCTGTATCTGGCTCCGGGAGGCAGCACCGTCGGACTCATACAGCTCTACAGCATCGAAACTGGTGAGCCGCTTGCCTTTTTGCCGGACGGCGTGGTGCAAGGCATGCGGGTCGGAGCTTCATTCGGCCTCGGCGTGAAATATCTGGCGCGGAAGAACGCTGCCGTCGTAGGTCTATTGGGATCTGGATGGCAAGCCCGGTTCCAGGTTGCATCAGCTGCAGTAGCACGGGATTTGAGTCTGGTGAAGGTTTACAGTCCGAACCGAGAACACAGGGAACAATTCGCCCACGAAGTAGGTGAACGATACAGAGTCAACGTTCGGCCAGTCGAAAGTGTCGAAGAAGCCGCACGCGATGTAGATATCCTGATAGCGGCGACCAACACGAGGGCCCCCATCGTCACGGGTGACCTCGTGCAAACAGGAATGCACGTAACCGCGGTGCAGAATGAGATCTCTAACGAGGCCCTTAGTAAAGCGGACATCCTGGTGTCTCACACGGAGAAAAACTATCTGATCTACAGTGGCGGAAAAGGCCAATATGGTGAAATGGTGACTCATGGCTCCACAAATTTGGAGTACGGAAAGATGTTGCTTCTCGATCAAGTCATTGCGGGGAAGGTAAAAGGCAGAAGCCGGGATGATGAGGTCACCATGTTTCGTGGCCACGGCCTCGGCCTGCAGTTTGCAGCAGTTGGGGCCAAAGTTTTCGAGCTGGCAAAGAAACGGGGTCTAGGCCATGAGATTCCCACGGAGTGGTTTACTCAAAGTCTCCATACTTAGGAGGCAGGCGATCGTGCTTATCCTTCGGCCAAATGACCATGCGGCTCTATTGAGCTTTCACGACGCCGTTGAGGCGATCGAGCTGGCCTTCCGCGCTTGGGGTGAAGAGCCGGGCCTTAACTTGCCTAGAATGATCGTGAACGAGCGCATCCGGCTCGCTGTCCACCCTGCTTCCGTGCCTTTCCTCGACGGCGCCGGTCTCATGGCCCACACGCGCCACCTTGGATCTTCGGCTGCGGATCGCCATCACGCCGCCAGTCTGGTCTTTGATCTGAAGACGGGCGGCCTGGATGCGATCGTGCTGGACCAGATTCTGTGCGGCCCGCCGGTTGGAGGCGCAGCGGATCTGCGCACCGCCGCGACCAGCGCGGTCGCCATCAAGTACCTGGCGCGCGAAGACGCGCAAACGGTCGGCGTCCTCGGGAGCGGCAGGCAGGCCCAAAGCCATCTGGCGGCGCTGGCCGCGGTTCGTCTCCTGCGCTCCGCCAAGGTCTACAGCCGCGCGCCCGAAAAGCGCACTTCCTACGCGCAGAAGATGACCAAAGCCCTGGGTATTCCCGTTGAGGCCGTCGATGCGGCAAAAGACGCGGTCCGCGATGTAGATATCGTCTTGGTGATGACCGATACCAAGGAGCCCGTGCTTTTTGGCGAGTGGCTAAAGCCGGGGCAGCACGTAACGTCGGTCATGGGAAGCAATACCCCTCTGGACAGTTCGGGCCGGCCGGTTCGGAAGCCGCGGCGGGATCTGGATGACGAAGCGCTCAGACGGGGCGATGTCATCGTGATCAACTCCCGGACCCAGGCCCGGCAGGATTTTCAAGGGGACATCATGGTCCCAATTGAGGCGGGTGTCTTAACCTGGGAGCGCGTGCATGAGTTGGGCGAAGTTTTGACCGAAAAGGCGGCCGGCAGGACTGAAGCGCGGCAAATCACGCTCTACAAAAACAACGGCGGCCAAGGAGTGGCGGATATGGCATTGGCTTTGCTGGCGGCAAAGAAGGCCCGCGAGAAAGGTCTGGGGACGGAGATTTAACAGCGTGAGAGAACAGCGAGGACGAGTGAGGAGATGATCATGAACGGGCGCGATTACATCGAGAGTCTCAAAGATGGGCGTGAGGTTTGGTATGACGGCGAGCGGGCAGTGCTCAAGCTGATTGAGGATCTTACCTCGATCCTCTATGCCCAGAGAAAAGATCAATTCCTCCGTTTCTCTCTGGGTCCGCCGGAAAGGTCGAAGCTCTCTCTGGCTCAGGCAAACAACGTCAAGCCCCGGGTGGAGACGAGTTCGCGGGC
>JAUXIP010000162.1 GCA_030620935.1 Deltaproteobacteria bacterium
CCGGAAAGACACGGGCGGATGCTGCGGCATGAAGAATTCGATATCTGCGAGCTTTCCCTCGTGGCGCATTTAATCGCTTGGGATCAGGGAAAGTCGTTTACGGCGATTCCTGTTTTTCCCCACCGGCGTTTTCGTCACGGCTATATGGTCAAGCGCACGGACTGCGGCATCGAGAAACCTTCGGATCTGAACGGTAAAAGAGTGGGTCTGGATACGCTGCAGAACTCGGCAGGCCTCTGGATGCGCGGCATTCTGCAGGATCACTATGGAGTGGATCTCAAGACTGTCGAGTGGTGGTGCCAGGAAGAGGAGGATATCCCGTTTAAGCCGGCTGCGTGGATGAACGTGAAGCGCGTGGCTAAGGGGAGGAATATCGATCAAATGCTTGTGGAAGGGGAGTTGGAAGGCGCGCTTTATCCGGAGACGCTTCCATCGATTAGAAACAACTCTCCCAAAGTCGGCCTGCTCTTTCCGGACGCCCAAAAGGCCGAGAGAGAATATTACAAAAAGAGCGGGATCTTTCCCATCATGCATACGGTCGTCATCCGCAATAGCATTTTGGAGCGAGAACCTTGGGTTGCCGTGAACCTGGCCCAAGCCTTCCAGAGATCGAAAGAAATCTGCTACGAGCGGATGAAAGATCCGAGGAATTTCGCCCTGGTGTGGGTCAAGGAACTTATGCTGGAGCAGGAAGCTGTTTTTGGTCCGGACCCGTGGCCCTACAACGTGGAGAGTAATCGGAAACCTTTAGAAGCGGTGGTTCGTTATGAATATGATCAGGGAATGATCAAGAAAAGGCCCAAGATTGAAAATCTCTTTTTTCCACCGAGTTTGCAGGAAGTTCAGGATTACGTCTGAAAAGAGGGTTTTCAACACTGTGTGAAAGGTTGCGCAAATGACAACGCCAAACGACATACCGGAAGTGGAATCAGCTGCTTTTCGCTGTGAGATCCCGGCTGAGCCATGCGCCGTGGTCATGTTCGGCGCTTCAGGTGATCTCGTTCGCCGCAAGCTCGTTCCTGCCCTCTATGACCTCGCTGCCGCTGCGTGTCTAGCGCCGCGTTTTACCATCCTTGGGTTTGCACGCAGCGCGATGGACAATGAAAAGTTTCGACGAGTCTCTGGCGAGGCGATGCGAGGGATTTCGGAAGCAGGGTCGGTCGATGAGAGAAAGTGGCAGGAATTTGCACAGAACCTGGAGTATCTGTCAGGGGAGTATGACAATCCGGAGTCGTACGGGAAACTCGCAGCCCGACTCGAAGAACTCGACAGAGAACGGGGTCTGCTGGGTAACCGACTATTCTATCTGGCCACTCCTCCTAGTGTTTATCCAAAGGTTGTCGAGCAGCTTGCCCGGGCCGGGCTCGCTAAGGCCAAGGGTAACAGGTCATGGGTGCGGATTATTTTTGAAAAGCCGTTTGGTCATGATATTGGATCCGCACGTGAATTGAACCGGACCGTGCTCCGGGTTTTTGATGAATCACAGGTCTACCGTATCGACCATTATCTGGGGAAAGAAACCGTCCAGAATCTCTTGGTCTTCCGCTTCGGCAACGGCATTTTCGAACCGTTATGGAATCGCAACTACGTGGACCATGTGCAGATCACTGCAGCAGAGACTTTGGGCGTCGAGCAGCGTGCGGCGTTCTACGAGAAGGCGGGTGCGGTACGCGACATGCTCCAGAACCATTTGCTCCAGCTCCTGTCCCTTGTTGCCTTAGAGCCGCCCGCGGCATTTGACGATGTTGCGGTCCGCAACGAAAAGATCAAGGTGCTGCAATCGATCCAACCGTTTGAACCGGGATCGGTGGAGCAGTGGGTGGTGCGTGGGCAGTACGGGGCCGGCAAGGTGGATGGGCAGCCGGTAAAGGGTTACCGGGAGGAACCTGGGGTGCAGCCGAATTCAGTGACCGCAACTTATGTTGCCGGCAAGGTGCTTATCGATAATTGGCGCTGGGCCGGTGTGCCGTTCTATTTTCGTACTGGAAAGCGGCTACCGCGGCGGACCACGGAAATCGCCATTCAGTTTCGGCATGCGCCACACATTATGTTTCAGGGCAAAGACCTTGATCCAAACTGGCTGGTCATCAACATTCAACCTGACGAGGGGATCTCCCTTTCATTCGATGCCAAGTTTCCCGGTCCGGAACTGAGCATTCAGCCCGTTACAATGGATTTCCGATATCGAACCGCCTTTGGTGTTGGCTCCCGGAATGCTTATAGCACACTCCTCAATGACTGCATGCGTGGGGATGCCACTCTGTTTGAGCGATCCGACGGCGTGGAGGCCGCATGGGGCTTGGTCGATCCGATATTGCAGTCTTGGGCCCAGGGACAGCCGTCTCCATTCCCCAACTACGCGGCCGGAAGCTGGGGACCTGCCGAAGCGGAAAAACTTCTGAAGAATGACGGACGGCAGTGGCGCAATTTGGATCGTAGATCCCGCAAGGCGTAATCAAACGCCCGTACTCAAATCGTGACTCGTGTTCGTGACAAGCACGATCAATAACCCATCGAAAACGGGGCAAGCGCCCCTTCGGCTGCCTTCGTCCCGAGCTCAGGCCGAGGGGAGCTCAGGTCGAAGCCTTATCGACGGATCAGGGTGGGAACTTAAATTCTTCTATTGCAGCGTTTTCCACTCCAAGCTGAATCAAGGTTGGCAGGTCGAGTCGAGATTCCGCCTTCTCTACATCGGTGAGCCTGGCCTTTGTGGCCGGATGGCGTGGAACAAAAAGCTGGCAGCAGTCCTGATCGGGAATGACAGAAGTCTCGAAAGTCCCGATCCTGCGGGCCTGGTCTATGATCTCCTGCTTATCCATGCCGACCAGGGGTCGAAGAATCGGGAGTGTAGCAGCTCTTTCGATCACCGTCAGGTTCTCTAAGGTCTGGGAGGCGACTTGGGCGAGGCTTTCGCCTGTGATCAACGCCGCCGCCTTTTCTTTTTTAGCGATGGCTTCCGCGATCCGCAGCATCATCCTGCGGTAGAGAACAACTCGTAGGGGTCTTAGAACGGCCGCGACAATCTGCCGCTGGATTTCCCCGAAGGGGACCAGGTAGAGTCGAGAGGAAAATTGGTGGCGGGTAAGGAATTTGACCAAGTCGCGCACTTTTTCTTGAGAAGTTTTGTCCAAGTAAGGCGCGCTGTGAAAGTGGACAAAGACGGCCCGACAGCCTCTCTGCAGCATCCGGTAGGCGGCTACAGGGGAATCGATCCCTCCGGAAATGAGCGAGATGACACGTCCACTCACTCCTACCGGAAGGCCGCCCGGGCCGGGGAGTTTATCGAAGCCGAAAAAGGCGTCGCGGGATAGGATCTCAATGGAGATGGTGAGCTCGGCGTTCTTCAGATCCACCCGGGCGCCGGACCGTTCCTTGACCACGGCTCCGATTTGACTGTTGACCTCGGGTGAAGTGTAGGGAAATCTTTTATCCTCCCTTTTAGTGTCGACGCGAAACGAACTGAACGATTTGCGGTTCAATGATTCCAGGATCTCGCTGCCAAGAACTTTAAGATCAGGGGGAGTGCGCTCGACAAAAGAGAAATTGGCGACGCCGAAGACAGCCTGAATGCGCCGTCTTATTTCTTCCCGATCCCTTTCATCCCCAAAGGTCAAAAGAAGCCGGCCCGATAGCGTTTTGCTCTCCCTGAGGCCGAGACCTTTGACTGCGGAGACGAGGTTGCCCTTGAGCCGTTCCACGAAATAAGAACGGTTACCTTTTTTCAGCGCCACCTCGTGGTATCGAACTAAAACCGAATGCACAAAGGCAAAATAGCAAATTTACGCCTGTTTTGCATGGCTCTCTGCCTGTGATAATATTTCCGACGGAGGGAAATCTCATGGAAAGGTTTAAAAAGATTGCCGAGGCTTTGCAGTTTTCGTCAGATAAAATGAGAAAGAATGGTCTATTTGAAACTGAGAGACTGTTTTGTGATCTCTACTGCTTCGAGCCGGGGCAGGCTCAAAACCCGCATATTCATGAGGGTTCGGATAAAATCTACTTCGTCGTTCAAGGAAAAGGCTTATTCCGGATTGGGGAGGACGAAAGAGAGCTGGGCGAACAGCAGATCGTGATCGCTCCATCCGGGGAAAGACACGGGGTCAGCAATCCGGGGCCGGATCGGCTGGTCCTCCTGGTTGTCATGGCCCCCAAACCCGTTCTATTGAGGTCGCTATAATGATTAAAGAAAAAAAAGAGGTTTATAAGGCAAATGAGGCTTTTTATAATGCCTTTGAAAGTCTCGATATTAAACAGATGGAGAAAATCTGGGCCCGCGCGAGTTATATCCAGTGTATCCATCCCGGTTGGGGAGTGTTGCGAGGGCGGGAGAATGTTGTGGCAAGCTGGCGGCGTATCTTTGAGAACACGCAGGAAATGCTCTTCATGCTCACGGAGGTCCGCATAGAAATTCAGGACTCACTTGCGTGGGTAACGCTTTACGAGAATATTACCACGCGGGCTGGGGAAGAGGTCGTTGCGGGAGTCGTCCTGGCGACGAATATCTTTGAGAAACACAACGCTCAGTGGTTGATCATCCATCATCATGGTTCATCTGTCGCGCAGCCGCCCAACCAGGTGAACCCTACCACCTTCCATTAGTCTGTGGACTAAGATGGACCTTATGAAGCCTTTAAGCGGAAAGGTAACTATTGTGACCGGCGCGGGAAGAGGCATCGGAAGAGCTGTTGCCCTTCTTCTCGGCCGTTCGGGTTCACGGGTGGTTTTGGCGTCCCGGAAAGAATCTCAATTGAAGGCGGTGAGCGAAGAGATTCAAGCCCAGGGCAGCGAGGCTTTGGTCGTGCCTACGGATGTGACGCGGGATGAAGAGATAGAGCGCTTGGTCGCAGAGACTTTGAAAGTGTGGGGATCGGTCGATTATCTGATCAACAACGCCGGCTCGGGCAGAACAGGGCCTGTGGCCAAGGCGAGGGTGGAAGACTGGGATCAAACCCTGCGGGTCAATTTGCGGGCCCCTATGCTTCTCAGCCGGTCGGTCTTGCCTACTCTGATGTCAAAAGGGGAGGGAGCGATCGTCAATATCGGTTCCATTTCCGGGAAAGCGGGTCAGGCGAATACGGCCGCCTATTCAGCCTCGAAGTTCGGACTTATCGGATTCACCCAGAGTCTTTATGAGGAGGTCAGAGAGTACGGGATCAAGGTGGCGATTATTCTCCCCGGGTTCGTCGATACTGAAATGATTCCGCCCACGCGCCGATTAGATAGGGATAAAATGATCCGTCCCGAAGACATCGCCCAAACAGTCTTGTTTGTTTTGACCTGCCATCCGACATGCTGTCCCGTGGAGATCACCGTGCGCCCTCAGAAAACGCCGTACAAATGAATCAAAGACGAAAGAATTTGGAAGTCAGAATCCAGAATTCAAAACTAAATAGGGTGAGGGCCGACTATCGCTTCATTCTGTATTCTGGCTCCTGTATTCTGAATTTGGTGGCCTCAAGCTAGGAGCCTTTCGAGAAAAGGAACAGAAACTTCCTCCAGGCTTTTGACCACTGCGTCGGCTTGCTTTAGCTCCTGGGCAGAGTATGTGTTTGCCACCGCTAAACATTTGATCTCTGCTCGACGGGCGCCCAAGATGCCCTCTTTGGAATCCTCG
>JAUXIP010000188.1 GCA_030620935.1 Deltaproteobacteria bacterium
GCGATCCATTTTTTCAAGACCCGACGACAGGATACAATAGAGATCATCAAGAGAACTTGCAAAGATATCGTGAAATTTCAATCGGATGAGGAGATGGAGGACTTTTACGAAAATCACTCCAAATCATTGGATGCGAAACCTTATCCGACCTTAGAGGCCATACAAAATGTGTTCGCCCTTGCTGTGAGAATCAAACCGGAGATTAAAGATTTTAATCCCCTAATCCTCTGGGACCTACACCACCTCCGGGAGATCGACGACACGGGCTATCTTGATCGTCTCTATTCGTAGCCCGCAATTCTCACCATCCCCCGGCTGCGTGCGCGCATCTACCAGAATCTACGGCGCTCGGCTCGGACAAAGGGCTCGACGTACTGTCCAGTACGCCTGCGCGCTTTGTCTCTCTCGCGCCGCTCGGCTGAGCTCTCGTCGAAGCCTTGTATCTCCGGGCATCTGCACGCCCTCGCTTCGCGACCCGGTGAGAAATGCGGGCTAGGGCGAGAGAAATGGTGAGAAGGAAAAGGGTAATGGAAAAGTGTCCTCTATTATGAGGTGGAATCCGGTGGGAGTGCTATACACCTTTCCGATTGCAGGCTCAAAAGAACACGTTGGCCTTCTTTAATCCTAAGCGATGGGTGGAGGCGCGCACGAAGCGTCAATCCCTTGGTTTCGATTTCACAGGTTAAGCTCTCACCCAGATAGACCACTTGCTTTACTATACCCGTCCAGCTGTTGCTACCGGCCTCATTAATCGGTTCCACATGGATATCCTCAGGCCGGACAGACACAACAACACTCCCCTTCTTTTGGCAATCTTTCCCTATAACGCATAGGACTTCAGACCCGTCGATCAGGACGCTGCCAAGCGTGCCAGGCGGCGCAACCTGCTTGACTGTACCGGGGATTTTGTTGGTCATACCGATAAAACCGCTCGCGAAACTATTAACCGGCCTTTCATAGAGATCTCTGGGAGCCCCAACTTGTATAATCTCCCCCTCCCGGAAGAGTGCAATTTGATCCGACATAGAAAGAGCTTCGGCTTGGTCGTGGGTCACGTATACGGTAGTCAAACCCAGAGATTGTTGAATCCGGCGAATCTCAACACGCATGTTTTCACGCAGCTTTGCGTCAAGGTTGGAGAGCGGTTCGTCCAGCAGGAGCAATTTTGGCTCCGGTACCAGTGCTCGGGCCAATGCAACCCGCTGCTGCTGGCCCCCGGAGAGTTGGGTCGCCATGCGTGATTCGATTTCGTCCATATGGACCATCTTAAGGGCCCAGAGAACTTTTTTCCTCATCTCCGCTCGGCCAAGCCGTTTCGGACCGAATCGGACCGGAAAGGCCACGTTGTCAAAGACGCTCATGTGCGGCCATATAGCATAGGATTGAAAGACCATTCCGATGTCCCGCTCCTCCGGCATGAGAGAAATACGTTTTTCCTGCGAGTAAAATATCCTGTCTCCCATTTGGACTTCCCCACCGTCCGGAAGTTCGAGGCCTGCGATGCAGCGAAGGGTAGTGGTTTTTCCGCAGCCGCTGGGCCCGAGAAGAGTAAAAAACTTGCCTGTCGGGACTGAGAAGGAAATTCCGCGAACGGCATGGACTGGTCCCCTGTCGGACTGGAATACTTTTCTTAGATTTTGAACGTTAAGTTCCATCTCTGACTACGATAAAGTAAATGCCTTTACGATCAACCGCCGCCCGGCAAAAGTCATCACGGTAACACCAAGGATAAAGATAACCCCGAGGGCCGCAGCCATCGTCAGGGCATTTTGCTCATCCCAAATATTCCAGAGAACCATCGAGAGAGTCCAGTTATCTTCGCTAGCGAGCATGAGCGGGACAGAAAAGGAACGCACCGCATGGGCGGCTACCCATATCCAAGCCGCCGCAACGGCCGGGAATATCAGAGGGAGAGTAATCCGGACCAGCGTTGTAATTCGCCCAACGCCTGAAATCCGGGCGGCCTCTTCGAGCTCTTTGTGGACTTGAGTGATAGCGGCGTTGGTTGTCCGTGTCGTAAAGGCGACGTACTGAGTTACTAAGGCTAGAGAAATGATCCAAACGGTGCCGTAGAGTCCAAGCGTATTAAAAGGATACTGAAGATAAACGAAGATGAACGCAAGGGCGATAACGATTCCTGGGACCGCGTGGGCAAGGAAAGTCAACCCGTCGAGGAAAAACCGCCCTCGAAGCTTGGTTCGGACCACTATCCAGGAGACAAAGAAAGAAATAAACACGGTCAACGTCGCTGTCGTTATCATAATGATAACCGTATTCAGCGTTGCCTTGAGGAGCCCGGGTTCCGCGAAGAGATTTCGATAGTGCATGAAACCCAGTTCACTCACCCCCTTCCAACTCGGATGGCTATAGCTCGGCGATAGGGATGCCCAGAGAAGAATGATAAGGGGGAGAAGCACGGCAAGGACAAAGTATACGACAAAGAGACCAAAGGCAGGCCAACGCATGCGCCCTAGCCGGGATACCCGAGGTCGATAGCCCTTGCCGGTGATAGTGGCGAAGCGGCCTGCATCCTTCATTATCACTCTTTGATAGATAACCACGAGAACGACGGCTATGAGGCAGTAACTAACGGCAAAGGTAGCCGCCAGCCCGTAGCTGGGCATGAGACGGGTCGAGAAATAGATCATCGTACTGTAAACGTATATGCCGGCCGGTAGCCCAACCAGGAGCGGGGCCTCGAAGGATTCCATCGATGAGATAAATGAGTATAGGAAAGCTGCGAAGGTAGCCGGCAAAAGCGAAGGTAGGGTGATGCGGCGGAATGTGGTCCAAGCGCCTGCTCCGGAGATGCGCCCGGCCTCCTCAAGGTTTGGATCCATCGCCCGAAAGGCTCCGACGATCAGCAAAAAGACGGTTGTGACGCCGCGAAGCCCGTCCAGGTATATCATGCCGGCCATCGAATAGATGTTAAGCGGCCCGGTTTGTAGATCTATTCCAAAAAAGTAAGACAAGAGGTAGCGTAACCAGATGTTTACCAGACCAATACGATAGTCAAGAAGAAAAATCCACGAGATCGAAAACAGGAATCCCGGCATGGCCAATGGGATGAGAAGGATGCTCCAGGCAAGATTTCGTCCCGGCATATCGGTCCGTTCGGTCAACCAGGCGAATAGCATGGCAATCGTAACGGTGAGTATTGTTCCGGAGCAAGCAAAGAAAAGGGTATTCCAGATCATCTGGTATGTAAGCGGACTGGAGAAACCGATCACGTAGTTTTTGAGCGTGAAAGGGGAGGGTACGGCCGGATGACCAATCCGGAAACTGTTAAGGACCAGCTGACCCAACGGGACCAGGATTAGCCAGAGCAGGACCAGCACGACGACCCCAAAGAAGAGGTTTGGGCCGACTCGTTGCCTAACCCAAGTGACGCGGTCCGAAATCGCAGGTGTAGAGATCATTTGACCTGTAACCAGGAGATGAGCATGAAGAGACTCTTTCGCTCTAAAAGGACTTTGATAACAGCATCCTAACGAACAACAGGGAATCCCATAGCCCGAAGGAGCTCAGCGAGAATCTCGTCTGAACGGTCGCTGTATTCCCAATTTCCATAGACCACTTTCCGTCCTTTGAGAGTCTCTGCCACCTCATTGCCTTCGAACGCTGGATGACCGGACCAGTCAGTCTTGTCGAGAATATTTTGTGCTTCCTTGGTAGTGGACCAGGCTAGAAAAAGAATCCCGGCATTAGGATGTTTGGCCTTGCGAGGTACATAGATAACATCTCCAACACCGACCACAACAGGTTCAGGGTAAACGTTACCTATGGTTTTAACCCCGCCGTAAACCTGAAGGTCTTTCACCTGTCGCCTAGGCATACCACAGATCAGATGATAGGCACCGACCGCCAGCTTCTGTGCGGCAGTGGATCGGCTTGCTTCAATCACCGGTTTATTGGCAGCCCAGCGTTTGGCATAATCAATGGTTTTCTCCCTCCCCCAACCATCGGGCTGGTAAAGGACGTTGAGGTGCCGGGGCCGATCGTCCATGGCGGTCTTGCCTCGCCATTTAGCGTCAGTGCATGTTTCCCATGTGAATGCTTGGGCGACCTTATCCGGAACAAACTCTCGGTTATAGCCAATTCCATAAACCGGCGTCCTTAAAGAAACCCCTACGTTTTTTGGATGAATTAACTCTTTAGGCAACCCCAATTTTCCCCAATTCACTATTTTGGGCAGCTTTGCCTTAAAGACAGTCCCTACCATGGTTTCGCTCATGGTGACGACGTCATAGTTAAAGAGACCTGCCGCCATTTCAGCAAGGACCCTTTCTCGCTCCCGAGAGCCTCCGATCCTTCTAAATTCTACCTTGAGAAATGGATACCGCTTCTGGAAGGCCTGGAGGTATTTTTCACCGGCAGACTTCCCAAATCTCTTCTTTCGAATGGTAATGCCCAACTTGACCGAACCCTCTTTTTTTGCCCCTTCAATGTAGGGATCCAAGAGACCGGCCATGGCGGGGGATGAGGAGTAGAATAGAGACACTAAAGCAAATACCAGGACACTGTATAATCCATTCCGTCGCTTCATAAAGCCTCCTATTATCTCGAACAATAGATTGTAGGATTCTGTTCTGGATTTTTTATATGAGACCCCATGAACTGTCAAACCCTATTATTCAGCCCTTACCTTCTTACAGGCTTCAGTGTACTTATTCAGTTAGGAATGAACAATCGTATGACTTTAGGCAAGCCTCTCCGGGTTTAAGACCAGACAAGGAATATCCTTCTTTTTTTTGATCTAACCCGGGAGAGTAATTCTCAGCACTCGGCAGCACTTTTCTTGTGGGAGAGGGTGTGGTTTGTTAACGTTTTTGATCGACCCTAAGGGTTCAAACCTCGTGGTCGAAAAAATTTGATTAAGATATCTGTTCAAACTCGATGATTGTTGAGGTCTCTTCTGTTTCAAAGCGCTTTGAAAACCGGTTGGCAGTCGATCGCCTGAGCCTTGAGATCCCTGCCGGTGTATGCTTCGGTCTTTTAGGCCCGAACGGCGCAGGAAAAACGACTACACTCCGGATGATTTACGGTGTTACACGGCCGAGCAGTGGTTTGATCCGAGTCTTTGGAATCGATATTGCCAGGGACCCACGTGCCGTGCGATCCCGCTTGGGAGTAA
>JAUXIP010000166.1 GCA_030620935.1 Deltaproteobacteria bacterium
CCATCACCGGGGTTAGAATTCCCTTGAGAACCGCCAACGTTAATGAAGAGACGTCATATTGAGTCACCTCACCGCCGTATTCGATGTGCACTTCTTTGGGGACCGTCGCCAGCATCTGCACCTGTAAGCTTCCCAGCTTTTCGCACAATGTAAGATAAGGTCTGAGCGTTTCGAGCAGTTCGGGACTGACGGAAGGCACGTTTACGGCATACCGAATGATGCTGTGGGCAAGATAATCGACCATTTGTTCCGCCACGGCGACCGCCACGTTGAGCTGGGCCTCGTCGGTGGATGCGCCCAGGTGAGGGGTCGTGATCACTTGCTCCATCTGGAGCAGCGGGTGGTTGGGCGGAGGAGGCTCTTCGACAAAGACATCCAAGGCTGCCCCCGCCACTTTCCCTTCGCGGAGGGCCTGCGCCAGATCCTTTTCATCTATGATGCCCCCGCGGGCGCAGTTGATGATGCGCACCCCCTTTTTCATCTTTTTGAAGTCGCTCCGACTGATAAGGCCGCGGGTCTCATTGGTCAACGGCACGTGGATCGTAATGAAGTCGGAGCGCGCGAAAATTTCATCGAGAGTGACGAATGCCACGCCGAGCTTGGCGGCGTTTTCCGGCGGCACGAAGGGATCATTCCCGATGACCTTCATGCGTAGTCCCTGGGCCCGTTCGGCGACGATCCGGCCGACGTTTCCCAGACCGATGATCCCGAGCGTCTTATTGCACAACTCCACGCCCATGAACTTGTTGCGCTTCCACTGGCCGGATTTCAGCGAGGCGACCGCCTGAGGAATATGACGGGCCAGCGCCATCATGAGGGAGATCGTGTGCTCGCCGGTCGTCACGTTGTTTCCTCCCGGTGTGTTCATGACGACGATGCCCTTTTTGCTCGCAGCCGCGACATCGATATTCTCCACGCCGATCCCGGCCCTGCCGATCGCTTTTAGGTTTTCAGCGGATTCGAGAATGTCCGCCGTTACTTTGGTGCCGCTGCGGAGTACCCACCCGTGGTAATCTCCGAGGATCTTTTTTAGCCCGTCCGGTTTGAGCCCAGGCCGCTCGTCGACTACGAATCCGTCCGCATTCTGAAAAATCTCAAGCCCCTGAGGGGCGAGGGGATCGGTTACAAGGATTTTTGTTTTTTGTTTTGCCACGTTTCTATTCCAACGCCTCCATGAGAATTTCTTGGGCCGCGGCGACTCCTTTTCCGAATTGGACCGGGAATCCGAATTTCTTCAGCGCCATCTCCAACGCGCCGACCGCAACCAAGACATCGAAAGCTCCCATATACCCGACGTGGGCGATCCGAATAACCTTGCCCTGGATCTGATCTTGTCCCTCGGCGAAGGTGATCCCCATGCGGTCGCGAAGATATTCCAACAAGCGCTCCCCGTCGCTTTTGTCCGGCAGGAAGATGCCGGTGGCCGCCGGACTGGGACTTTCAGGGGCGAGAAGCTTGAGGCCTAACGCAGTCGCAGCCGCCCGAGTCGCCCTCGCCATGCGGTCGTGGCGGGCGTATACCTTGTCCAGACCCTCTTCCTGCATCATTTTTAGTGCTGCGCGCAGGCCGAAGACGAGAGATACGGCCGGAGTGAACGCTGTCCCTCCTTTTTTCTGACTTTTGCGTTCGAGTCTCAAATCAAAGTAGAACCTCGGCAGCTTCGCTTTGTCCACCATGCCCCAGGCCCGCTCGCTCAGAGCGATAAATCCCAGTCCGGGAGGAAGCATCAGCGCCTTCTGCGAGCCGGTGACCAAAACGTCAATGCGCCACGCGTCCAACGGCACGGGGAAGACACCGATGGCCGTGACTCCATCGACGACGAGAAGCGGACCGCCGCGAGTGACCTCGGCGATCTCACGGACCGGATGCAAGGCTGTGGTCGAGGTCTCGCTCGCCTGGATCAAGACGCCTTTGATGTCGGGATGGTCCTTAAGCTGCTTTTTAATCGTTTCGACCTTAACGGCCTTGCCCCATTCTACCTTCACCTCGATCGGCTCCAGCCCGAAGGCCTTGGAGATCTTCAGCCACCGCTCGCCGAACTTGCCCCCGTTGACGACCAGAACCTTATCTCCCGGAGAAAAAAGGTTCGAGACAGCCGCCTCCATAGCTCCTGTCCCCGAAGAGGCAAGAGTCAATACGTCACCTTTCGTTCCAAAGAGTTCTTTCAGTGCCTCCTTGGCTTCATTAAAGATCGCGGTGAATTGCGGGGTCCTGTGGTGGATCATGGTCGCGGCCATCGCCGTAGCGACCTCGTTGGGGATGGGGGTGGGACCTGGCGAGAGTAGGTATTGCTTAATCATTTCTAAAAACCCCTAGATTCTTACCTTTTAAATGTTGAACAGAACCACTTCAACAAACTTTATCGCGCCAAGACGCCAAGAGCGCAAAGAAAAAAATGCCTTTCTATCTCTCCGAACTTGGCGTCCTTTGCGTCTTTGCGCGAGCCATAGTTTTTCCGACTCGGCAATCCAAAAGCTGAAATAGGAGACGCCTAAAACTCTGTTCACTTTAAATAACCGGTGCAGCGTGCAGTTTATGTGCGCTGCAGGCAATAAAAAAGCCTGAACCTCTTTTGATGTAAGAGACCCAGGCGTTCGGCCGTCTTGATGTTTTGCACTCCCTCGTGGTCGATTCCACGCAGACGCCAGTCGCGCAAACCGGTATTTAAACTAGCTTAGAAGGTATGTTTTGTCAACGGTATTGCGGTCCTGCAGCAGTTTGCGGAACAGGCCAGAAACGGTTTGCCAACGATTTTGAACTATGCGAATATTCGTATTTTATTGGGATTTGTTTCGAGCAGGCCCTATTCTAAATGGAAAAAATCGTTCTCTTTGATATTGACGGAACACTCACCCGCTCCCATAACGGCTTCATCCCTTTCAACGAGGCCATTCAAAATACTTTTGGAGTTCCCGGTGATATTCGCACCATCACTCCTGACGGTAACACCGACCCTCTGATCCTCGAAGAGATCCTTGCCGCGTCTCATCCCGAAGTAGAGATCACCGAAGAGAGGTGGCAGAGCTTTGCCGGAAACCTCCGGAAAAGTTATCACCATGCCATCCGAGAAGAGCTTACCGAAATAACCCCACTCCCTGGAGTCCTAGACCTCGTTAAGGAATTGACAAAAGTGGAAGGACTTTATCAGGGGGTCGTTACTGGAAACCTAAAGGTGATAGCCCAATTGAAACTTGAAGCCGCAGGCCTAAGTCCATACCTAAGCCTAGGGGCTTATGGAAGTGATTCCCGGTATCGCAAAGACTTGCCGGGAATTGCCAGAAACAGGTGGGAGAAGGAGTTGGGGAGATCCATCATGCCGGATCAATGTGTCATTATCGGAGATACCCCTAAAGATCTGGATGCAGCGAGAGAGAATCAAATGAGGTGCGTCTTGGTCGGCACCGGGAAATACTCGCTGGAAAAGCTGGCATCATTCGAGCCGGACGCCTGCTTGTCTGATTTTACAAATACGAGGTCTGCTGTTGAGAGTCTACTGAAACTGTTCTGACTTCAAAGAGGTCAACATGCAATATCGGACACTTGGTAAAACAGGTCTGAGACTTTCCGAGATTGGCTTCGGTTGCGGCGCCAATGCCGTCCTCATGGTCCGTGCCAGTTACGAGGAACAACTAAAGGCGGTGCGCCATGCCTTGGATTCGGGCATCAATTATTTTGATACGGCCTTTGCTTATGGGTCAGGAAAGTCCGAAGAGAATTTGGGAAAGATTCTAAACGAGCTGAGCTCTTCGGTCGTCGTCTCGACGAAGATCCGGCTTGAGCCCGAGGACATGGCCAACATTAAATCTGCGACCGTTCAAGCTGTAGAGGCGGGACTCGAGCGTCTCAAGAGAGACTCAGTCAATCTGATTCAGTTGCACAACAGGATTACGGTCGAGAGAAGTCTGGGCAGGCGATTCAGCGTGACATCAAGGGACGTTATTGGACCCGGAGGGGTCGTCGACGGTTTTAAAGAACTTCGGGACAGAGGCAAAGTCGGCTACTTCGGTTTCAGTGGATTAGGTGATCCGAAGGCCTTGCATGAGGTTATCGATAGCGGCGAATTCCATTCAGTCCAGGCTTATTACAATCTCCTCAACCCCAGCGCCGGGCAGCCTGTGCCAAAAGATTTTGGCGCTCTCGATTACGGCCGCCTCATTGATCGAGCTGCAGGCAAGGGGATGGGAGTCGCTGTTATTCGCGTGTTGGCAGCAGGCGCGCTTACCGCGACTCCTGAGGCTGGAGGCGGCAGCAGCCCGGAGCCGATGTCGCTCGGCTCCGACTATTCCCTGGATGTGGAGCGCGCTAACAAGGTCAAATCCATAATCGTCGGCGAGGATGAAAGTCTTACTCAAGCCGCCATCCGTTTTGCTCTGATGAAGCCTGAGGTCTCGACCGTCCTTGTCGGCTTCTCCAACACCTCCCACATCGACGAAGCGGTTGCTTGCCCCGGCGGCGGGGGGTTATCGGATGAGGCAGTGGCAGGTTTAAGAAAGCTTTGGGACACAGATTTTGGAAAGATCAACCGCTAAGATCGTAACGTTTGAGCTAACGGGCGCGGCGGACTTTCGCCGCGTCCCGGTTGAGCGAAGTGTTAGATTGCCGGCTGGTCATTCCATAACCGGGGCATACATTGCCCACACCATCACAGGCAGCAAAATGAATGCCAGGCCAATTGTGACTCCGATTGGCAACCAACCCGCCCTATTATTTGATACAGCGATCAAGTAAACACCGGCCAGAGCGCCTAACGCTAAGAGCATCCACCAGCGATACGTTCCTAGAACTAACTTCGTGACTAATGGCAGGTCAATATCCATCTCTGCGAATAATTGCTCGAAGCTAGACAGCATAGACTGAGAGTACGCCGTAAACAGCAGAACCAATACTACTGCAAATGAGGCGAGAGCCTTCTCTGGTGAGGTAATTCGCTTATCCATGCTTTATGCAATCTAACCATAGAATCTACTGCCGCGATTCCGGCAGTGTATTTAGGGCAAACTCTTTCTAATTTAGAAGAACAAACCGCGTGCAATATCACTTATCTACAAAGAACTTGTCAAGGACTATGAATTTCCCCAAACGCCGCCAATCCGGCAGTGTATCGGGCTGACGAGACTGGCCCAAGCTTCCACTAACAGAGTGCTGAAAAACTTTGCTCCCAGGCTGCTAAGGTTTGATATCTCGGAGAAACCAATCCGTCGGGACTTCGTGGCCCAAGCCTTTTTCTTTTGCGACGCGGTAGGCGCAGTAGCCGATGGCGGCGAATTGGATTCCCGACCCCTTATAGGTACTCAGGTCAGGACGAAGTGACCCGGTCGCCCGCTTTTTTACTCACGTCTTCGCCTTTGATAGCGCGTTCAAGCAGAGCGTCAGGGATACTCGTGAGGTTGGCGGCCTTCTCTTTCAACGTGCGGTGCTCTACGGCCCGTGACAACGTCTCATTCTTGGTCGGTCCCTGCTTCTCACCGAGGAAGGGTTTGACAATCAGGTAAACGACGTC
>JAUXIP010000364.1 GCA_030620935.1 Deltaproteobacteria bacterium
AGGGATATTGCCGTGGAACTCTCCCACTATGGTCAGCCCTAACATGGCGTTCATACCCTCTTTGCGGAGCTGGGGCTTGACCTCGGTAAAGAGCTTGGTGAGGAAGTTTTTGGTCCATTCTTCTCCCTTGGCCTTCCACAGCATCAGCGCCCACAGTTGGGCTCGATTGCCAAGAGCAAGATTTTTGTTGCGCCATCTCGGATTGGTCAAGAGATCTTCCCACTTTTTGGGCAGGTCCTCCTTTTTAACCAACTCCGTGTTATAACCCATGCACCAATAGCGTAAGTGCATCCCGACCCAGAAGCCATCCGGATCCTTGGTACCTTCCGGATTGTTCTTCCAGTTTGGAATATCCCGGAGGTCCTCCAGACCGTTGGCCTCTCGATACAAGAAGTAGGAGCCGCCCACACCGGTCAAGATATCGGTGACGAGCCTTCCTTGTTTTAAGGCCGTGAGGGTCTTGATCCTTCGAATCGGACCGCTGGCACGGGAGTATTCGATGGAGATAAAAGGATAGCGCTCTTTAAAGGGTTTAAAAATGGCTTTGGCTTGCCGCGGGTCCAAGGTGGAGAGGATTCGGAGATTGCCCTCTTTTTTTGCCCCCTCGATCCATTTTTTGGGAACTTGGAGCTCGCTGTCGATGTCGGCCAGGATAGCGGGATCCATTTTACCCTTCTTAAGGATTTTCCGGGTTGCTTCAGGAAGATCGGCGGAAAAGGTATTATGAGGTGCGATAAAGACCAACGTGCAAAGCAAGAAAGAAATCAAAAGCAACGCTCTTTTTACAGCCATACTTTTCCTCCTTTTTTTAGCGGGGTCTACTCTGCACCAAGCCTATATGCTCCCGCTGATCGAGTGTCAAGGGCGCTGCTGAAAAAGACCCGTCTCTCTGCTCCCTAGTTAACCAGGAACCAGAAACCGGGAACTAGAAACTGCTGAAGCCTATTTATGCAGAAGCAATCGCCAGGTCATGGGGCCGCTTGCCCAGTCTCCGCGCCCCTTTTGTCGTTACCACTACCGTGTCGCCCCAGGTACAGATGGAATTTCCGTCCGCCGTGATCGCAGAAGGTTTACAAATGAAGACCATGTTTTCATGAAGCGCTACGCCGAGCTGACCTGGGCTGCGTGCGTTGGATGTGATGATCGGACCATCATCGCCTGCCCCACGTCCATGCATGGTCAGCCTTGCTCTAGCACCGGCGGCCGGTCCGGATCGAGGAGCTGCTGCTTCTCCCGTCCGACGTGTTGTCTCGGCTAATTCTTTTACGGTGACTCCTGGCCGCATGCTTTCGCTGACCTGATGGAAAACCTCCCGTTGGACTTTGATCAACTCCTGGTGCACCGGATCGGCTACCTCTACAAATACCGGTTGGACTCCCTGTGATCGATAGCCGATCCAAGATGCTTCAATCTCATTGATAATGAGGTCGCCACGTTCGAGCATGCGCATGCTGGGGCGGGTGAGTGTGCGTACGGGATTTTTTCCCGAGACCCAGTTGCAATGGACCGGCATCTCCGAACCGTTGCGCATAAGCGCGCACTGCGTCGCCGCCCAGACCTCCCAATCCTTCACACCGGGCCGCGCCGCCTCGATCTCCGCCTGATAGGCGAGCTCAACGATTGCCATCGACTTGGTTAACACATCAACTTCCTCCTGGCTCTTGGTGTAACGGATCTCGGTGAGGATCGGTGTAGCGTCGATCAGCTCGGCATGTGGAAAGGCCTCGCGGATCTGTTTCCAGGTCCCATATAATATCGTGCCCTCAGGAGTGCGCGTCCCCTCAACCTCCCCCAATCCGGTGATGCCGATACGGCCGCGCTCGACGCTCAACTCCTTCAACCGCTCTACGATCACCTTGCCGTAATTGCGCCGCGCCTCGCGGACATCTCGGGTCCAATCCTGGACCGTGGGCCACCGCGGCGCGGCTGAAGTCGCGATCGCCGTCACTTCGCCGTCAAGGGGAAAGACCGCGGCGATGTCCGAGTCTCCTCCACCGCCGCAGTGGGTCAGGTAGCGGGTATTGGACTGAAAATCGGTGGAATGACCCGTATTTTGAGGTGTGACGATTACATCGATCCGCTGTTGGCCCATAAGCTTGCGCACGGCGCTCCAGCGCCGGTCCCTCTCGGCCAGAGAAAATCGGGGGTAAGGATAGAGTTCAGCCATGATTACCTCCTAGGCAGGCTGCTGAAAAAGCCTCATATGCTTCGTTGTGCTCAATCGCCTTGCTCCGACGTACTGAGTAAGTACGCCTCCGCTCGTCGACTTTTCGCGCGCCTCGCCTCTGAGATCTTTTTGAGCAGCCTGCAAACGCAGCTTTTTTGCTAGGATGAATTTTTATGCTGCCTGCCGTGGAGTCGCCAGCTCCAAGAAATTTCCTCCAGGGTCTTTGAAATACAGCGAGGCCGAAATCGGGCACGGCGAAGCGTGGTCTATCGGTCCGTCAAAGGAGAACCCGTGTTCCCTAAGCGCCTTCGCCGTTTCATCTAATACCTGCCGGGAAGCACGAACTGCGATTCGAGGCGTTCCAACCCTTAGCTCTTCGGGTGGCTCCTGTCGATGCTCCAAGGCAAGGAAGATCCCGAGTACGGCATCGCCGAAACGGACAAAGAAATGCGTGTTGGGTCTGGGGCGGCGCCTCTTCTGGTCCGTGGTGCTATAGTGCCGATCCCAACGTCTGGTTCCAGGCGCCATTTCCTCTTTTCCTTCGCCCCAGAGCTTTGCCCGCTTGTAGTCCGCAGTGTTCCAGCCAACCCGGTGATCCACCGGCAAACGAAGCGCCTTCACGTAGAAGTCCTCTGCCCACTCGAGATCGCAACTCTCCACGGCGGCGTGGTCTATGCCTTGGACTCTGCCTGCTGCCTCGGAGTTAGCCTTTGAGGTAACCAACTGGACGCGGTTCCCGTCCGGGTCATAAAAATAAAAGTTGTCCTCTGCCTCGGACGGACGGTCTTCCTTGTAGGTGTGAACGTCAATGCCGCGAGCGGCTAACTTTTTGGAGATGACTGGGTGCTCAGCCAGTGCAATGCTATAGGCCTGATGGACACCGGTTTCGGGGAGCGATCTTGGCTCGGGACTTTCCGAGAGGATAAGATATTGCTTTCCCGCAGTTTGCATGAGGAGGCTCAGCCCACAGTCCGGCCAAAGGTCGTGCCCGGCCGGCTCAAAACCAAGCACTGCACGATAGAACTCCTCCCCCCGATTTAGGTCAGAGACCTCAACAAC
>JAUXIP010000119.1 GCA_030620935.1 Deltaproteobacteria bacterium
CTGTCAGGGCCTGCTCCAACCTCCTCGTCCCTGTGTCTCAGCCCTACAGGTTTCCTCTCTTCGGAACCGGACGGTGGGTGGAGGGACGCAGGGGGCCTGCTTCGAAGCAAGGGAGACGTCCGACACTGAAGGTTGGTTGAGGGAAGTAAAGCTAGGGGTTTAGTCCTTGGGGACAGAGAAGCAGAAGCCCATCGGCTCCCGCTGAGGAGCAGACCCCCTGCGCCCCTGTTGAACATCACTTTTCGAGTACAGCCCTGCGAGAGTTGCGACTGCGGAGAATTTTGTCTATGAATGAAGCCGTGCGGCGAGGTCGGTAAAGGAGACGTCCATGAGCAAAAATCTACAGGGGTTCATCGCGGAGGAGGAAAAGAAACGACCCGGCTCCGTTATGCACGTTACAGAGCGCATCGACTCGAACCGGCATGAAACCGTCGCTTTTTTAAAGCATCTTGATCTGCGCGGAGAGCAAAAAATGGTGCTCTTCGAAAACGTCCCCGCCTTCAACGGAGAGCCCTCTCCCTTTCCGCTTTTCTATAATCCCTTTGTCTCGCGCGAGTTTTGCGCGGATGCTCTAGGAATGGGCGACCTCAAATCAAACATGGACCTAAGTCTCGAGGTTGCCGCGCGGGAACTCCAAGAGGGTGAGCTGGAAGTTGTTTCGCCGGGAAAGGCGCCATGCAAGGAAGTCGTGCTCAAAGGGCCCAAAGCCGATTTAAGAACTTTACCCATCCCCATGCATCATCAGGACGATGCCGGCTCCTATCTCACCATGACCTGTGCCATGAAGAGTATTGATAATGGTTTTTATGACATCACCTTCACTAAAAATATGTACTACGAACCTCAGAGGATGAGTTTTTCCGCTCACCGCCATCATCACCTAGAAGCCATGGTCCAAGAGTATGAGAAAAAAAATAAACGCGCCCCTGTCATCGTTATTCTGGGTCACCATCCTGCCTTCTATCTCTCCACATGCTGCATGACACCTTACGGCAACAACGATTATCTAACCGCTTCAGCTTTTCTCCAGGAGCCCCTGCGCCTGACTCCATCGGAAACGTGGGGAGATGATTTTCTCGTTCCTGCGGATGCCGAGGTTATTATTGAAGGTGAGGTCCCTCCCCACGTCCGGGAGAAACAGAATCCTTTTGGCGAGATCATGGGCTATTACCAAGAAGAGATGCGAGTCCCGGTCATTGAGATTAAAGCCATTACACACCGGAAGAAAGCTATCGTCCAGGACTTTTGGCCTGGCCATATGGATCATTGGAACCTCGGAGGCATACCAAAAGAGGGAAGTGTTTTTAATGTGATTAAGAAAAATATACCGGGGATCACAGGTATTCACCTTGCCCCCTCAGGGTGCAGCCGAGTGATCTGTTACATCTCGATCAAGAAAGAGTTCGACAACGAGCCAAAAAAAGCCGCCATGCAGGCCTTTGTCGAGATGCCCAATCTCAAGCTTGCGGTGGTCGTCGATGATGATATCGATGTCTTCAATGAGCGGGATGTCATGTGGGCCGTGGCCACCAGAACTCACTGGGACAAAGACATCGAAGTGATTAGCAAGGTCCAGAGTTTTCGCGGTTGGTTGGGCGACGCGGTAGCCATCATCGATGCCACCAAGCCGCTCAAGGGAGAGTTCCCAAAACGCAACAAAATACCCGACGACGCTTTAGAGCGAGTCAGTCGATTCTTTAAGTCCCGCTAGACTTTAGTCCTTTCTTAAAAGGCTTTTTACAGAGGCAACGCACTGTAATTATAGTTTTGACCGGTTGAGGAGCATTCCCTTCAGGAGAAGACATGGATTCGGATCGGTTATTGTTGTGGATTGTCTTTAACGTTTTTGTGTTGGGCATGCTGGCCCTCGATCTGGGCGTGCTTCATCGGAGGGCCCATGCCGTCTCATTAAAAGAGGCCTTAACCTGGTGCTGTGTTTGGGTTTCCTTGGCCCTTATCTTCAATATCGGGATTTATATCTGGCAAGGGCCTGAGAAGGCGCTCGAGTTTTTCACTGGATATTTGATCGAGTACTCTCTAAGCGTAGACAACATCTTTGTCTTCGTTGTGATTTTTTCATATTTTTCCGTACCTGCGGTTTACCAACATAGGGTTCTCTTCTGGGGGATTTTGGGGGCGCTGATTATGCGCGGCATTTTCATCGCCATGGGGGTCGCCTTGCTGAGCGCCTTTCATTGGATGATCTATGTCTTCGGCGGCTTTCTGGTCGTTACGGGAGTCAGGCTGCTGTTTACGGGAGAAGAAAAGATCGAGCCTGAGAAAAATCCTCTGATTCGCCTTCTTCGCCGCTTTATGAATGTGACCCCCGAATACCAAGGGCAACGGTTTTTCTACCGGAAGGATGGAAAACTTTGGGCCACGCCTCTCCTGCTGGTGCTCTTGGTGATTGAGACCACCGACGTTATCTTCGCCGTGGACTCCATCCCGGCTATCTTCGGCATTACCCTCGATCCCTTTATCGTCTACACCTCCAACGTCTTCGCCATATTGGGGCTGCGCAGCCTTTACTTCCTACTCTCCGGGATCATAGATAAGTTTCGCTACCTCAAGATCGGTTTGTCGTTTGTTCTTTGTTTTATCGGGGTGAAGATGATGATCGCAGATTTTTACGAGTTTCCTATCGCTGTCTCCTTAGGAATAGTGGCGGCGATCTTAGCCGTTTCTGTTGTGGCCTCTCTCCTGGCTGGACCGGAACAGGAACGTCTCGATAAGAAATGAACTCAGGTTGGAGCGGCAATTCTTTGATGGCTGCTAATAAAGCAGAATTTACCTCGCCGCCTCTTTAGTCTCTTTAGCAGCGGCCTTGAGTACCGCTCCTTCGGCTTCAGGGTCGGCCACTGACACCTCGTGGTAGATCTCGGAGCCCGTCCGCTTGAATTCCTCTGACTTCTCTTTCATCCCAGCAGCCAGGGCGCTCTCTTCGTCCAAGCCCTTTTTTGCCGCGTAGTCTCTCACATCTTGAGTGATTTTCATGGAACAAAAGTGCGGCCCGCACATCGAACAGAAATGGGCAACTTTCGCAGCTTGGGCTGGAAGTGTCTCATCGTGGAACGCACGAGCGGTATCGGGATCCAAGCTTAAGTTGAACTGATCCTCCCAGCGGAACTCGAAGCGTGCCTGGCTGAGGATATCATCGCGCATCTGTGCGCCCGGGTGTCCCTTGGCTAGGTCCGCGGCATGCGCGGCAATCTTATAGGCGATAACACCGTCCTTGACGTCCTTCTTGTCCGGCAGCCCCAGGTGTTCTTTAGGCGTCACGTAGCACAGCATGGCAGTCCCGAACCAGCCGATCATAGCAGCCCCGATGGCGCTGGTGATGTGGTCGTAGCCCGGTGCGATATCCGTGGTGAGGGGACCCAGAGTATAAAAGGGTGCCTCGTGGCAAAGCTCAAGCTGCTTGGTCATATTCTCCTGAATGAGGTGCATGGGGACATGACCCGGCCCCTCGATCATGACCTGAACATCGTGCTTCCAGGCGATCTGGGTGAGCTCCCCCAAAGTCGCCAGCTCGCCGAATTGGGCCTCGTCGTTGGCATCGGCGATGCATCCCGGCCTGAGCCCGTCGCCAAGGGAAAAGGAGACATCGTAGGCCTTCATGACCTCGCAGATCTCTTCGAAATGGGTGTAAAGAAAATTCTCCTGGTGATGGGCCAAGCACCATTTGGCCAAGATCGAACCTCCCCGGGATACGATTCCGGTAATGCGCTTAGCCGTGAGCGGAATATAATGCAACAAAACACCGGCGTGGATGGTGAAATAGTCCACTCCCTGTTCCGCCTGCTCAATCAGGGTGTCCCGGTACATCTCCCAGGTCATCTCCTCCGCCTTGCCGCCGACCTTCTCCAATGCCTGATAGATGGGAACCGTCCCAATCGGCACAGGCGAATTGCGCAAGATCCACTCCCGTGTGTTGTGGATATTGTCTCCGGTGGAAAGATCCATCACGTTATCCGCCCCCCAACGGGTCGCCCAGATCATTTTTTCGACCTCCTCCTCAACCGAGGAAGCCACAGCGGAGTTACCAATGTTGGCATTGATCTTTACCAGGAAGTTGCGACCGATGATCATCGGCTCGCTCTCCGGATGGTTGATATTGGCGGGGATGATGGCGCGGCCGCAAGCCACTTCATCGCGCACAAACTCCGGAGTGACGAACTTGGGGATAGAGGCACCGAAGCTGTTTCCTCCATAGCGATGAGTCGAGCCGTTGCCGCCGTTTTCCACTGTCTTGTCTCGACCCAGATTTTCCCGAATCGCGATATACTCCATCTCGGGGGTAATGACCCCTCTCTTCGCATAATGCATCTGGGTGACATTGAAGCCGGGCTTGGCACGCAGCACTGGCCGGCGTGAGGCTTCAGGAAAATGTTCCGTTCCGTTGCCCGCGGTGACGCTGGGACCTCTATGCTCTTCCACGTCGCCGCGTGCTTGGATCCATTGGGAACGAAGGGGCGTGAGCCCTTTTCGGATATCAATTTTAGCCGTGGGGTCTGTGTAAGGGCCGGAGGTGTCGTAAACAACGAGCGAGGTGTTGGCAGTGAGATGTTCACCGCTATGGGAAAGATTGCCAGCACCGGAGGAGACGGAGATTTCACGCATGGCGACCCGAAGATCCCGATGCCGCTTGCCTTGGACGTAAGTTCTATGCGAGCCGGGCAGGGGAACAGTCGTGATCATATTTTTCGACAGGCTTTCCGCTTCTCTCTGAAATTTGGACATGGTCTTACCCCCTTAGCTCACCGCTTCTGCTACACATGACGGTAACGGCGCACATGCTCTTCATAGAGTCCTTCTTTTCCTTTTGCCTCCAACTGGCGAGAGCGATCCATGAGAAGTTCTTTATCCTCGACAAAGTCTTTCCGGGAGAATCCCCAATTTCCAGGGTGGAGACCCGTATCCATCCGGATGGCATCACAGGGACAGGCCTCCACACAAAAGCCGCAATAGATGCAGCGCAGCGTGTCGATATCGTATCGGGTGGGAAACTTCTCGATAGGATTATCCGGATACTCTCCCGCTTCGATATAGATGCAGTCGGCTGGGCACGCCGTGGCGCAGAGAAAGCAGGCCGTGCATTGGACCGCCCCATCTTCTTTGAGAGTCAAGCGGTGGCGCCCCCTAAAAGTTTCCGGATAGGGTATCCTTTCATCCGGGTATTGGACGGTGATCGCCGCCTCGAGATCTTTGGCCAAGCCGAACAGATGTAAGGTATGGATCGTGAGATTTCGCCAGAAGCGGTAGCCTGTCACTATCAAGCCGCGAATAATCTCCGGAAAGTACATCCTTTCCCAGAGACTCATTTCTTCGATTCTCTTCACTTGTTTCTGTCCTTAATCTTTAAAGGGGAGAGCGCCTATTAAATTTCTATAGAGGAACCAGCAAGTTGTCAAGGAACAGTCGGATGGGTTGGAGCATTTCTGCGGCACGAAGGGCTATTCCGAATCGTACTGCAAGATGGAAAAAACACCATAGGGCTTGAGTCTTTCTCGCCCCTTAAGAAAGGAGAGTTCGATAACAAAGGCGCACTCTACAACGTCACCTCCAAGCTTACAAACGAGGGTTGCGGTTGCTGCTGCCGTGCCGCCTGTTGCGATGAGGTCATCCGCTATAACGACACGACTTTGAGGTAGGATCGCGTCGCGATGTATTTCTAACGTATCGGAACCGTACTCCAATTCATAGCTGGCGCTGTGAGTCTCGTATGGGAGCTTACCGGGTTTGCGCACGATGCAGAAGCCGGCACCCAGCCTATAGGCCAAGGACGCCCCGATGATAAAGCCGCGCGACTCAATTCCTAAAACTGTATCCACTTTCTGGAAACGATAACGATCTGCGAGGAGATCGATGGTCCGCTTAAAAAGAGGGCCGTTGCCCAGCAGGGGAGTAATGTCCTTGAAGATCACTCCAGGTTTCGGAAAGTCGGGAATGTCGCGGATAGCTTGTCGAATCTCTGCTATCTCTTCGGTCATGGAGATCGAGCTATCATAAGCGGGGCAAATAATAAAGCGGATCTCGGGTTATGTTGTTTTTCCGGATCTCGAAATGGAGGTGTGGGCCCGTAACCCTTCCCGTCTTGCCGACCTTTGCAATGATTTCTCCCCGGCTTACTTTCTGTCCCTTTCGAACACGGTTGCGCTGATTGTGGGCATAGACAGAAGCGAATCCTCTGGGGTGGCGGACAATAATGAGGTTGCCGTATCCTCTCAGACGGTCGCTGTATATCACCTCTCCGCGTTCGATGGCTCGTATCGGCGTTCCCTCCGGCGCCGAAATATCGATCCCATCGTGAAAGGTCTTACCGCGTCGCCCAAAATTAGAGGTGACTTTCCCCGTCACGGGCCACATAAAGCCGTTTCCTTTCTCCCATCTAAAAGGTCTGCTGGGACGTTCTAAAGAGGCGCTCTCCGGAGTAATAATCTCCACTGGCAAGCGCCGCGTCGCCCCGGGGACAAAGATACTTTGGCCGATACGAATCTCACTGGGATCCCCGATCCGATTAACCCTGGCCAGCTCCCGGTAGTGGATGTCGTAGGCTTTGCCGATACGAAACAGGTTTTCGCCCCTTCTCACGATATGGTA
>JAUXIP010000368.1 GCA_030620935.1 Deltaproteobacteria bacterium
GACAGCGGTCAGAGTTCACGCCGACGGTTCGGTCTCCGTCATGACCGGGAGCACGGAACTGGGGCAAGGAAGTCATACCGTCATCCCTCAAATTGCCGCAGAGGAGTTAGGTGTGCCGTTTGAGAATGTACGTGTCGTCGCCTCGGACACGGCGATCACACCTTACGACCGTTCTACAGGTGCCAGCCGCACAACAACACTGATGGGCCGCGCGGTTATGGCGGCGAGCCGTGAGGCCATTGAACAAATGGTGGTCATGGCGGCGGATGTTTTGAAAGTGAAGACGGAACAGATCGAAGTGATCAGAGGGGGAGTACGCTGCGGCGAGGCCCAATTAGACTGGTCTGAAGTGATCAGCAAATATTACGGCCTTCCCGACGGTGAGGTGATCGGTCGTGCCTATATCCGAAAGGCCGGGGATTTTTCCAAGCTGCCGGTCTTTTGGGAGGCGGCTTGCACCGGAGTGGAGGTTTCTGTTGACGAGGAGACGGGTCTCATCCGAATGGAAAAGCTGACTACCGTGGGTGATGTGGGATTAGCGATTAATCCGGCATTGGCCGAAGGTCAGGATATCGGGGCCGCGACCATGGGCATGGGCGTAGGGCTTTTTGAAGAATTGGTTTACGAAGGCCCGCAGTTAGTCAACGGTTCTATTCTGGACTACCGTGTTCCGCGATTTTCTGATCTACCCAAGCACGTCGAGCTTCACCTGGTCCAGAACCAAGATGGGGTAGGGCCTTACGGTGCCAAGGGAGGCGGGGAGGCGGCGCTCAATTCCATGCCGGCAAATATCGCCAATGCCGTTTATCATGCTACGGGAGTGCGCATCCGAAGCGCGCCGCTAACACCGGATAAGGTCTGGCATGCTCTCAAAGAGAAGGAAAAAGTGAAAAGATAAAAGTAAAAAAGGGCAGTTTTTTGCCTTCTTACTTTTTACTTTTGCCTTTTGCCCTTTGAATTTTAGCCATGATGCCTTTAAGACGATTCACCATCCATCAACCTAAAAGCGTCACCGAAGCTTCTCAGATGCTTGCGGAGTTCGGAGAAGAAGGGCGACTCTACGCGGGCGGAACCGAGCTGCTCCTGGCGATGAAACACGACCTCCTACGCTACGAGCATCTCGTCGATGCTAAGACGATACCCAGCCTCGACAAAATCGAACTGGCGGATTCTACGGTTCGCATCGGAGCTTTAGCGACTCACCGGTCTATCGAAAATTCCTCCCCGGTTAGAGAAAAACTCCCTGTCATGGCGGAAATGGAAAGAAACGTCGCGAATGTGCGGGTTAGAGCGACCGGGACTCTAGGTGGGAACCTCTGCTTTGCCGAGCCCCACTCGGACCCGGCCACTTTGCTTCTCGCCCTTGAGGCTCAGGTTCGGGTGCAAGGGACAAGGGGCCAGAGGACTTTGAACGTCGATGAGTTTATCTCAGGTCCTTATGAAACCAAGCTGGGCCCAAACGAACTTCTGATTGGGATCGATGTTCCTGTTTTGAGCCCGACCCAGCGCGCCGCCTACCTCAAATTCCAGATTCACGAGCGACCCACGCTCGGCCTGGCGTTGGTGCTGGATTTGGAGGACGGCGGTGGCGTTGTTAAAAAGGCCAGGGCGGTCGTGGGCAGTGTCAGTCCAACTCCGTGCCGTTCTGAAAAAGCGGATGCCATGCTCACCGGTTCGATAGATCAGGTGGAGAAACAACTTGCTGATGCTGCTCAGGCTTTGGCCGATGCCGCTGATCCCGTAGATGATCTGGAGGGAAGCGCAGAGTACAAACGACACCTCATCGGCGTCTTCCTCAAGCGGGCATTAAGTCGGGCGTTAACAGACCGTTGAAAAAGGCCCATCTGCCGCCAGCCGGCCTGAAGACAGGGTTTTTCAACACCCTGTTGACAGTCAATACGTCAGACATCCGGTGTTAGATTTTAAGATCCTCGGGGGTATCGACTGAAATCACGTCGAAGGCGTTCAGCGCGCACGCCAGCATGGCATAGTAGCCGATTGTAGCGGTGAGTTCTACCAGTCCTCTCACGTCCAACCGGGCGAACAAAGCTTGAAATGTCGGCTCACTCACCCGATGGGAACTCAGCAGTTCCCGGACGTAGCTTACGACCGGGGCATCTTCAGACGAAAAGTTCTCTGCCCCTTTGCGTTGATGGATTAGGCGAATTGTTTCCGTAGGAATGCCGGATTTCTGTGCGTGCGCCACATGGGCTGCCCATTCGTGCTTGCACTCCAGCTCCCGCGCGGCCGTGAGCGCGGCCACCTCGGTGACCTTGGGATCCAGCTGAGATTCGAATCGAATGTAGGTGCCGAGGTGAAAGGTCCGCTCTGCAATCTCTGGGCTGTTCAGCAGGGCCAAGAAAGGTCCGCCCACTCGACCACGACTCTTCGCTATCGCATCGTAAAGCGGCTGGTGTTCCGGCGGCAAACTCTCTTTTTTGTCGATGGTGGGGATACGGGCCATGGTTCCTCCTTCAATTGAAATTCACACCCCGCGGCACAGTTTGTAACTTAGCTCGTTATCTTGAAGATCGCTCGATGCGGTGGAGTACGGCCCGGAGCTTTGCCCAGACGGGAACTCTCTCGGTGCCGGGAGGAATCTTCATGTCGAGGATCTCGACCGAATCGCCACGGTGCACCTTTCCCAAGGTGATGGTCGCCTTGCCTCTCTTAGGCTTCTTTAGAATTACCCGGAAGTTATCGACCGCATCGTAGCTCCGGCCAACCGCTGGGCTGTCGCCGTGGACCATCAGCTTAAGATCAGAGAATCTCCCTTGTTTATAAAAACCGATGATCGCCCAGCCGTCGGTGGTCGGCTCCTTGGGGCCTTTGGGCAGCGCCGGTGCGGGCTGTCTAGGTGGGGTAGCTACGGGCACGCTAGCTGTCGCAGCCACCGGTTTCGTCTCCTTGTCTTTACCCGACCCAAGGATCCCTGTTGCCGACAAGGCGTAGAGCAGACCGGCTACCGCGGTAATGAGCGCAGCGAGTCCTGTAAGGATTCCAGGAAGCGTGGTGAAAAAAGACTTTTGCTCACTCATCGTTTCTCCCATCTGCCCGCCTCCTGAGGCGGGGTTTACACTGAATTAACTGCCCAAATGTAACTGAGACTGCGGCGGAAAATCAAGCTCATAAGATCGTTGCTGCCCGCAGGGTCGAGCTGGTCTTGACAGGCTGCCAGCGGCCTACTAGA
>JAUXIP010000362.1 GCA_030620935.1 Deltaproteobacteria bacterium
AATTCAAACTCTCTTCGCATCGATATTCCGAAAGATATGGTTCCAGTCGATGAGCGCCTATCGGACGATATAGACTACATTGAGGTGGACAGCTGGGAAAGGCGGGGCGCCATGAGAGATATATACAAGGTTTTTACTGCAGCGCTGGCCAAAGCAAAAAAGTGAAAAGGCATCCTTGGAAAAACTTGCGTGATCCCTTGAGGCTGTCATGGCATGGCTAAGTAAGGAGGGCGAAAAATGTCTCATTCAGATTCTGCCAAAACTAGGCCCATAGTCCTTGAGGTAGGACTTTTAATCGATGGGAGCGGTGCTGAGCCGATGCGAGATGCGGTGGTCGTTGTCGAAGGGAAAAGGGTCACGGCAGTAGGAAAAAGGAAAGAAATTCCGGTTCCGAAAAATGCGCAGATCATTAGGCTTAAGAATAAAACGGCCCTGCCCGGGTTGATAGATGCCCATGCCCACTACCAGGACTGGCACAGCGAGATCTACCTGAATTATGGCGTCACCACAGCGATTAGCACGGCAGGGTCTCTCCTGCCCTGGTCCTTGGTTCAAAAAGAGGGAATTGAGAAAGGGAAGATTTTGGGCCCCCGTCTGCTGACCACGGGTCGCCTGGATGTCCCTGGCCCAAGCGGGGAGGCGACCGCCGGGTCCGTTGTCATTGTTCAGACTCCTGAAGAGGGGCGCGCGGAGGTACGAAAGTTCATTGAGATGGGAGTGGACTATATCAAGGCGCGGGACAATATGTCAGGTGACATCATGCGCGCGGTCGTCGAAGAGGCCCATCGGGGAGGGAAGATCGTCACCACGCACACGGTGAATGGCATTGAAGCGGTTCTGGACGATATCGATGTTGATTCCATCGAGCACTACCATTCGGTCATACTCGGGACAGTAAAAGATCGCGAGCAGAGGTGGAAGCTGGAGTTGGCGCGGCGGGGTAGCCGAATGCGAGGCGGCGGATTAACTAGCGTAGAGGTACTGGCCTTTGCCGAAGAGGCGCAATACGATCGGATCATCGAAGCGATGGTATCGAAGCGGGTTTACTGGACGCCGACGATTGCCGATTGGCGTGCCTTCTCCCCAGGGCGCAACCGTTTTAAGCGTGAAGAGGCTAAGCTTTTCTCGCTACCAGGCCTCCGGTACATGCCGCGGTCTTGGCTGGATAAAAACGAGTACTACTTTTCCGGCACGGCGAACCTGGATTCTGAGCTTCGCTCCAGGATCGAGTTGGGTTACCGGAAGCTTAAAGACTTTCTGAGACGCTTCGTGGAGGCAGGGGGTAAAGTCCGCACCGGATCGGATCCCCACAACCTCCTCCCCGCTTATACTGTTCATCGAGAGCTCGAGCTGTTCGTCGAAGCGGGACTCACGCCAATGCAAGCGATTTTGGCTGCGACAAAAAATACTGCCGAGCGAATTGGGCGTGAGAGAGACTTCGGCCAGATTGCTCCCGGAACGTTTGCGGATATTGTTATAGTAGATGGGAACCCGCTAAAAAACATCTCTGACACCCGGAAGATCAGAATGGTGTTTAAAGAAGGGCGTCCGGTCAAGCTCGGCTTTCACCCGAGCTATCGGAATCCTATTCCAGAGACACGGGTACAAGGGGGCGCCCCCCGGATCGAGAGCATTAGCCCCCAAGTGGTTGCCCAAGGGGATGGGCCGGTCACCTTGTCCGTCAAAGGAAGGAACTTCTTGACCAGCGCCGTAGTCAAGTTTAATGGCACCTCGCTACCGACTAAAGCAAAGTTTGATCCTGAAAGATACCCTTCGAGTCAGAGAACCAGCAAAGAGCTAACCGCCACTGCTAACCCCAAACTCATCAGCCGGCCAGGCACATACGCTATTGTGGTGGAACATCCCAGGACTAACGGCCCAACAGTCAAAGTGGTGTCCAATGCAGAATATTTAATGGTCAAGTTTAAATGATCAGCGGCATGCTTTTTCGTTAAACCCCTTACTTCTTTCTTATGCAGACCATGATCAGAGTCATGGGTTATCCCCCTGACAACGGAAGTAAACTTCCCTTCTATCTCGCTCTTGAGGCGGGGATATTCGAGAGGAATGGTCTCCAAATATCTTTTCATGATCCGGGCTCCAACGAGAAACTCTTCGAGGGCGTGAAGAAGGGAATGGCCGATATCTACGTTATCAGCGCTGTGAATGTTATAGGAAATGAGACTACTAGTGGGGCCGACTTGGTAATCGTGGCTAACACCGGGTACCACTATTTCAGATTCATGACGGACAGTTCCATTGCCAAGCCCGATGATCTAAAGGGCAAGAAGGTGGCAACGAGTGGTCTCGGAAGCGCTGCGTCTCTCATAGACCGTCTTGTCCTCAGCAAGATTGGGCTGGATCCTGACAAGGACGTGACGTTGGTCCGCTTTGGCGGCCCGGGCCGGGAATTTGGCAGAGGAGGTCTAGCTAGATTCAACGCCCTGATTTCTGGAGAGGTCTCCGCCACGACGGTAACCTCGGAAGGCCTCTTTAAGTTGGAGACATCGGGACTGGACAAGAAGTTCCGTGTTCTTACTGACTATAAGAAATTGAATGTCTATACAGGGGGTGGCGGCGACTACGTCGTCCCGCGGAAATTTTTAAGGGAATCTAGAGACGAAGCCAAAGCGTTTTTTAGATCTATTTGTGAGGCCATTGCCTTGGCTAGGAAGGATAGACTCAGGGCATTGGATACTTTGAGAAAGACGATGCGGATAACGGATCCCGCCCAGCTTGATTTTACCTATCGTATTTACGTGAAGCAAGTGATTCCACAACGACCCTATGTCAGGCCAGAGTCCATAGAGCTTGCCATCCAGGTAACCTCTTCCAGAGCTGATGCCCAGGCAACACAAGCTCAGGATCTTATTGATCATAGCCTAATTCAGGAGCTGGAGAGCGAGGGATTGTTTGAGCAGTGATGCCGAGTCGGTAGAGACTAGGCGGGCGGACTAATATTCCATAACTTTTTGGCCTAGGCGGCATCTTTCTTGCGCCTTGCGCTTAGCGCCATGCTCGGTTTTTCTTCACTAAAAGCTGATCGCTGACGACTTTCTTCGTGCCTTCCGCCTGCTGCTTCCGATTTCTTTTCTTTTGCTGTGCTCTTTGCTCTCTGCTTCCTGGTTGTCCGTAGTCCCGTAGTCAGTGGTCTATGACTTGCTTCCCTCTGCCAACTGCCTGCTGTCTTTCTTTCCCTTTTTGCTCTCCCTCCTATCCTAGCTGAGAGCTGACGGCTGATAGCTATCTTCTCTCAGTACTC
>JAUXIP010000333.1 GCA_030620935.1 Deltaproteobacteria bacterium
AGTGGCGGCTCATTTAGGTTCGGTCATGGGACAAAAGCGGACAGAGGAAGCGCTTTCCAAAGCGAAGATCGACTTGGAGAAAAGAGTTCGGGAGCGTACTGCCGATTTGGCAAAAGCTAACGAAGCCCTGGAGCGGGAGGCCGCGGAACGCAGGCAAGTGGTTGACGCCTTGCAGGAAAGCCAGAGGGCCCTAACGACTCTCATGAGCAACCTGCCCGGGATGGTCTACCGCTGCCGCAACGACAGGAATTGGACCATGGAGTTTGTCAGCGAAGGCTGCCTTGAGCTGACCGGTCATCAGCGCTCCGACTTGCTTCAAAACCAAAAGATCTCGTTTGCACAATTAATTCACCCGGATGATCGAGAGCGCCTGTGGGCTGAAGTGCAGAAAACCCTGGGAGAAAAGCGACCCTTCAAGCTTGTTTACCGCATCACTACGGCAGGAGGGGAAGAGAAATGGGTCTGGGAGCAGGGCAGTGGGGTATTCTCCTCCGACGGCAGCCTGCAAGCCTTGGAAGGGTTTATCACGGACATTACCGAGCGGAAACGAACGACTCAAACGCTGCAAGAGGAGAAGGAATTTGTCGAGAGCCTGATCCATACTGCTCACGTCATTGTTTTGGTGCTGGACCTGGAGGGGCGGATCGTCCGCTTCAACCCTTATATGGAAAAGCTTTCCGGCTACCGCCTGGAGGAGGTGCAGGGCCGGGAATGGTTTACTACCTTTTTGCCGCAGCGCGACCGGAGTCGTGTCCGGAAGCTCTTCTCGCAGGTTTTGAGCGCAACCGAAACGCGCGGCCTCAACACCATCGTCACCAAGGACGGGCGAGAACGGGAAATCGAGTGGTCGATCACGGCCCTTAAAGACTCCAGAGGCCAGATTGCGGGGGTACTGGCTATCGGACAGGACATTACCGAGAAGACCAAGCTCCAGGAACACTTGATTGAAAGTGAGCGTCTGGCGGCTATTGGGGCAACTGTGGCCAGGTTGGTGCACGAGATCGCGAATCCGCTCAATGGCATGTACCTAACCATCCAGCTCCTCGAACAGAGACTAGCGAGAGAATCCGCTTCACAGAGCAAGAGGGCTATGTCTACGGTCGGGAAGCTGAAGGGCGAGATCAGCCGCCTGAACCGCCTCCTGCAAGAGTTCCGCTCCTTGTCCCGGCGCGAGCAGTATAGGTTCCAGCCGGTCTCTCTCGTTAGTGTATTGACGGATGTCCTGGAGATAGAAATGCCCCGCTACGCCGACGTCGGGGTTCGTGTTGAGCAAGACTTTTCTGAGGATTTGCCGACTATTGTTGCCGATCGCGACAAGCTCAAGCAGGCCTTTCTCAATCTGTGCAAAAACGCTTCAGAGTCGATGCCTGACGGAGGAACACTCACAGTGATGGGTCGCCGCTCTGGGGAGGGAGTTGTTCTGGAGATCAGGGATACCGGGACCGGTATCCCCGACGGAGTAGACATCACCCAACCCTTTGCCAGTACTAAGCTCCATGGGAGCGGGATAGGGTTGGTGGTGGTCCGGCAAATCGTCGCCGCTCACGGAGGGACCATTGCCTACACGAGTGAGCCCGGGAAAGGCACGGTGTGCCGCCTGAGTTTACCCCTTTATCCCATATCTACAAAAAGCGCTTAACGAAACGGCTTCAAGCTCCTCGTTGCAAAATCGGCTGAATCTCCTGCTTGTCCGAGTGGCGCGGAATTTGCTTTTAACATTCATGGAATCCGGTGCGGCGGGAAAAAAAGCAAAAAGAGCAGGGGAACCCTTATCGTTTCTGAGAAAGACCGGCTCCCCTTTTCCCACTTATGCAAAACCCTAAAGGTGGATAAGGCGGCAACATGAGCGGAACCATTCTTGTGGTTGAAGATCAAGACACGGCCCGCGAGAGTCTTTGCGAACTTTTGCATGATGAGGGCTACCAGGTATACCAGGCCGCGGATGGGACCTCTGCAATGAAGCTGGTGGGTGAGGTAGACTTCGACATTGTTCTAACGGATTTGAAGATTCCCGGACCGGATGGGCTTACTATACTTAAAACCGTCGGGGAATTGTCCCCGAAAACCCTCTTGCTTGTCATGACGGCTCACGCCAGTGTTGAGACCGCTATCGAGGCCTTGCGTCTGGGCGCCCAGGACTACATTTTAAAACCACTTATTTTCGAGGAGGTGCTGCGAAAAATCCGCCATCTCATGGAACACCGAAGTCTGGCCTGGGAAAACCAGATTTTGAGAAGAGAAGTCAACCGGCATTTTTCTCCGGATCAGCCGGTAGGCAAAAGCCGGGAGATGCAGGAGATTTTAAAGCTGATTGAAAAGGTCGCTCCTAATCCGACGACCGTCCTCATCACAGGCGAAAGCGGCGTGGGCAAAGAGGTCGTGGCCCGGACGATTCATTTGAACAGCCCTCGCAAGGAGGATGTCTTTCTCCCGGTAAATTGCAGCGCCATTCCAGAGACTCTGCTGGAAAGCCAACTTTTTGGTTACGTCAAGGGCGCTTTTACCGGCGCTGCCAGCTCGCAGGAAGGACTGTTTCGACGGGCGCGTGGCGGCACGATCTTTCTCGATGAGATCGGCGAGATGCCGCTGAGCCTCCAGCCGAAGGTCCTTAGGGCCATCGAGGAGAAAAAAGTCTTGGCTGTAGGTTCCACCAACCCGACGGCGGTCGATGTGCGCATTATCGCGTCTACGAACCGGGACCTGAAGCAGGAAGTCGAGGTGGGCCGATTCCGCGGAGACCTCTACTACCGGCTGAATGTTTTCGGTATCACGATCCCGCCATTGCGCGAGAGAGTCCAGGATATTCCCTTGTTGGTTGAGCATCTGATCCAGCGCCACAACCAGGAGATGAAGAGGGGTTACAAAGGAGTAGACGGCGCGACCATGAGGATCCTCATGTCGCTTCCTTGGAAAGGAAATGTTCGCGAACTGGACAACATCCTCGAGCGGGCAATGATTCTGGGCAACGGCGAGTGGATCACACCCGCCGATCTTCCCGGGGAAGGAACATCGGAGGTTTCTAATAACGGCGCCGTGGTTGAGGATGACCTCAATAGAGCACTTGAGGAATACGAGAAAGGTCACATTGAACGGGCGCTGGCGAAGGCCTCCGGCGACAAAAAACGTGCAGCCCAGCTCTTAGGGTTAAGTCTCTCCACTCTTTACCGCAAACTTGAGCACTTGGGCATCCCGCAATGACGCCGTCGGATTGTGTGGGGATGTGACTAGAAGGAATAGTTAAAGGTCGTCTTCTAAGGAGTCAACTTCTCTATGCCAAGAAGACCCATAGAGAAAGTAAGGGATCATATGAGTATGCCCCCGGTAATGATCGGCTCTGGGGAGTCGTTGCGGCATGCTATGGATCTTCTCGGTAAGCACAACATCCGAGAATTGCCCGTTGTTGATGGAGGGGGGCTGGTCGGGATTATCACGGATCGCGACGTCCGGGAGGTTTCCCCATCATACCCCCTTTTTCGTGACTCGCAAGAGATTCGCCACTGCCAGGAGAGTCTTAAAGTCGCCCAGGCGATGACGGTAGAACCGTTGGTGGTTTCACCGGAAGCACCGCTTGTCGAAGCCGCGAGGCTACTTCACATTTATCGCATTGGATCTCTGCCC
>JAUXIP010000026.1 GCA_030620935.1 Deltaproteobacteria bacterium
CCTCAGCCATTCCTCAAGTCGGCCATCCCCGACCTTGCCGCTTTCTTAGCCGACGACGATAAAAAAGAACCGCTGGCAAAGCAATAGGCTCTTCGTGTGAGGCAAACCTTCCCTCGCTTATCTAGATCAGCCGTGGCTTTGGCCTGCCTCACACTTGGAGCGCTCACGAATCTCCGAAGGGGGCGTCCATCTCTCCCCGTCTTAGAAGATGACCAGAAAGAGTAAATAAAGAACGCCCGTAAGAATAAAACCGGCCCAATTCGTTCCGGAAACACTATCGAGCGGCTTTTTTGTAGCACCTTGCGTCCCGATCAGACAGTTCGCCTCCAGCGCAAATATGATTACTCCAGCCACACTCAGCAGTAGCGCAGCAGATCCCGCATCGGCTTGCCCTGCCAATGAAGGATAATGGCTTGCTGCCCCCATGAAAAATAGCATCGGGATTGAAAAGAGCACGTTGGTTCGCGATGCAAGAGCCGCCCGGCGGGCACAGCCAGCCGCTTCGGGAATTGCCTGTCCTCCTTGCGCTACTTGAGTGGCTGACGCGATAACCACTTGCTGTTTCGGCCAGATGACCAGCCACACGTTAAGAAACATGAGGGTTCCCATTAGACCCCCCACTGTTATGGTCAACCCGTAAGATGAGGCAAAAAAGACAGCTCCAGAGAGCTCGGCCAGCCGGTGCATATAGATAAGAATCCCAGCCAGAAATGTGAACATGGCTCCCCAGCGGAACCACCAGAGGGCGCGCGGCACGAGCTTTTGCACCGCCCCGCTTCTGACCGGAGCTTCCGTCTCGGCAAAAAACGGGGTTTGAACATAGTTAAAATAGTATAAAAGACCGATCCAGGTAATCCCCGCGAGAATATGAACCCAACGCAAGAAAAATAGATATACTTCCATGATTCCCTCCTTCTACCCCTTTAACAAGCCTCATTTCAAAGGGTTGACATGATTTAATCCTCAAGTGGGTTCTTATATTAACGGAAGCTCTCGGTTGTCAAGGAGAAAACAATGCTGTCTCCATCCGATGCAGGCCGCAACTGAGCTTGACCTATACCCGGATCTATGCCATTTTGCCCGTAAATCAAATTCCCCAAGGGAGCTTTTTTGATTCAAGAAACCAAGACGAAGAGCCCTTCCTTTCTGGCCGATCTGTTAAAGAACGCCCCCTTGTTCGAGGCGGCTACCGATCCTTTTGCCAGCGTTGCCGAAGAGTTGGAATTGGTTGAAACAAACCTCAAGCGCTCTGTTCGCTCGGCCGAGCCTGCACTGACGGATATCTCTTCCTATCTCATCCAAGGAGGGGGAAAGAGAATTCGTCCCATGGTGACTCTCCTCGCCTTCAGGGTATTTGGAGGAGAAAAGCTAGCGGACATCGTCGATATTGCCACTGCAATCGAGCTTATCCATGCAGCCACCTTGCTCCACGACGATATTATAGACGGGGCGGACACCCGACGCGGCAAAAAATCGGCCTTCAAGACCTTCGGTCTTAAAGCAACCCTGGTCACCGGCGATTTCCTTTTCATCAAAGCTTTCGAGTTTGCCGGCAAATTCGACGAAACCGTTGTGCAGTGGACCGCGGACGCCTGTACTCATTTGACAGAAGGAGAAATGCTCCAGGGATTTTTCAACCGCAACTCACAAGTTACGCTTAAAGACTATTTGGAAATCGTCAAGCGTAAAACAGGTTCTCTTTTCGAGACCGGGTCCAAAGTCGGAGCGTACTTGGCCGGAGCCAGCCCCTCGCTGGTTGAAAACATGGGCTATCTAGGTCTCAATCTAGGGATTGCGTTTCAGATCGTCGATGATGTGCTTGACGTTGTAGGACACAAAGAACTTTTGGGTAAACCCGTGGGAATGGACCTTCGGGATGGCAACCCCTCTCTTCCCATTATTCTTGCTCTTGGCGAAAACCAGACAGCCGTCTCAGAGGCCTTCGAATCCCGCCAACCATCGGAAGAAAAGATCCGCAAGGCCCTTGAGGCGATCACGCAGGGAGAGGCAATCCAGCAAGCCATGGCGCTTTCCAAGACCTATGCCCAAAAAGCTTCCAAGACTGTTAGGAAGCTCCCCCCCTCGCTTTACCGCAACGGGCTCAAGACTCTGATCCAGCTTATCATTGAAAGGGATTTTTGACCCTATTTCGAGCCTTGGCAGGGAAATCAAGCACCATCTTTACCAACTTATAAGGCTCGATCCCCGCGGTTAAAGATATGCCCCTGCAAGACGAGCGTCAAAAGTTTATTCAAAAACTCTTCGACCGCATCGCAGGACGCTATGATTTACTCAACAGCGTCATTAGCTTACATCTCGACTCCGTATGGAGGAAGAAGGCCGTCGAGGCTGCCGTCAAAGACAACGACACGCGCATACTGGACCTTGGGACCGGAACGGGAGACCTTGCCCTCGCCGCCTCCGAAGCGTTAAGAAAGGACGGAAAGGTTGTCGGAATCGACATCTCTTTGGAAATGCTTAGGCTTGCGCAAAGAAAGAAGGATAAAACTCCGCAGGGCCATAAAGCAGCCTACGTTTTGGGAAGCGCCTTACTGCCGCCATTTAAGAATGACCTCTTCGATGCCGTTATAACCGCGTTTGTCCTACGCAATGTATCCGATCTGAGTCTCTTTTTTCTTCAGGCCTATCGATTGCTTAGACCGGGAGGAAGACTTGTTTCTTTAGATATGTTCCCGCCGCGCAGTGCTTTTTTCTCCCTCTTTTACTCCTTGTATTTCTATCGCCTAGTGCCATGGATCGGCGCTGCCCTAGCCCACGATCGCACAGCTTACCAATATCTCTCAAATTCGGTGAAAACATTCCACCCGCCCGAGACCGTCGCCGAAATCATCCGGCAAAAAGGTTTTGAGAAAGTGAGCATCCAGAGGTTCCTGAGAGGGGCCGTTTGCCTCCACATAGCAGAGAAACCGGAACGACCCGCGTCGCAAGTTTAAGCTCAATGCGTGCATTTCCAGCTAGTTTCTTGCTTTTACCTTATCAGATAGCGTTGGGAGGTTTATTCGCCATAGCAGCGACACCCTTTCACCAATTGCAAAGAGGGTTTTATAAATCCACAGCGGGCGTCCTTTTCGTCATGGGCCTTCTAGGATTTATAGGTAAAGCCGACCTATTTCGCAGATCCTTCTCGGGCGGGATCGACATGGGGACCGGAATCGAGATGGCGTTTTACCTCCTCTTCATCGTTCTTTTTGGGCTCTATCTATTTTCTCTCTGGGGGGAACATGCGCGTTTCAGGGCCCGCACCTTCTCGTTGACTCTTTTGGCAGGACTGATGGGGCTCGTCTTTAGTTCCCACGGTTTTTACAAAGCCCCTCTTTGGTGGTCCGTGGAAACCCTTCTCTATCCTCTGAGCTTTTTCCTGTCCGCGCTTCTTTTAGGAAGCGTGACGGTTGGCATGCTGATCGGCCATTGGTATCTGATCGATACGGGCCAGAGTATTGATCCTTTTGTCCGTGTTTTTAAATTCTTTGTAACTTCTCTCATTGTCCAAACTCTTTTCCTATCTTTGCTCCCGATGGCGCTTTATTTCCTGGGAAGCGCAGAGAGCGTGTCGGAACTTCAAGGGCTTTGGAACAACCGTCCTTGGCTTCTTTCGTCCCGCTTTTTGGCTGCACAAGTCGGCCCTTTGATTCTGTGCTATATGATCTGGCGCACTTTGAAAATACCTCACACGATGGCCGCAACCGGGCTATTCTACATCGCGCTGTTGGGGGTATTTGTAGGAGAGATTTTAGGAAGGCAAATCCTCGCCTTGACCTCCCTCCCCTTCTAAATCGGAATTATCTTATAATTCGGGGGGACGGGAGTAGGTCTTAATCTTTGTCACCCTAAGCCCGTCGGAGGTCCAGCTAAGATCGTATCCGACCTGCTGCCCCTCCTTGAGCTCCATCGGGTTTTTGATATTGCCTACAAGAATAACGATTTGAAAAGAAAACGGAATCTCCCGACCACTTTCGGTTCGCACAATCCCCATGTTATTGCTGGGAAAAAGCTTGCTGATGACACCATGGTGGAAAAGATCCTGCTCTTTCGTGTCTTTTGTGTCTTGGGGTTGATCGGGATTTTTCACATTTCGCAAAGAAGGACGCTAACACATTTAGCGCAAAGCTTGATTTTGCCCGGCGATTCGTCCCTGGAGTTCCATCAAACCGTCCAGAACCGCCTCAGGCCTAGGCGGACAGCCGGGCACATAGACATCTACCGGGATGATACGGTCGATTCCTTGCACCGTTGCGTAGTTGTCATAAAATCCTCCACTTGCCGCACAAGCCCCAAACGCCATCACCCATTTCGGTTCCGACATCTGCTCATAAACTCTCTTGAGCACCGGAGATAGCTTGTGATTGACCGTACCTATAACCATGAGGAGATCGGCTTGCCGCGGACTAAAACGGGGTAAAAGTGCCCCAAAACGATCAATGTCGTAGGGTGACATGGAAAGGGACATATATTCCATGGCGCAACAAGCCGTCGCAAACGGATACGGAAATATAGAATATTTACGCGCCCAGCCCACAGCTCTATCAATTCGCGTAAGAACGACTGTCTCCGCAAGAAGTTTATCCTCGCCGAATTTGTCAGCCGTTTTGAGGTTGTTAGCCCGCATATGATTTAGATATAAACTACAGGACGGAAAAATCAACTCAAATGATCCAAAATCAACCTTCATCCGAGAAAACTTAATAATAAATGTTGGCAAGGCGAGAGCGACAAGACCGAAAGCCGTGGGCAATAGGTCTCTTCCTCGAGGCCCCCCCCCAAAGCCCCTATAGGTGCCTAATCCAACCTGCAGGGCCTGTGGTTCGACCGATTCGACAGGCTCACGGCCCTGAGGGTCTCGAAGGGCTTTGCTCACCACGCTGAGCCTGTCGAAGGGCCGGAACTTCAACGTCCCGGTGCCCACGCCTGGAGGGCTTGGCGCCCGAAGCCTGGCACAGAGAATCTCGGATTGGGATCAACTGTAATCCAGGCCCTTGCCTATTCCAACTATTATTTTCTGCTTGACAAGTCAGGGGCGCCGTTTTATTCTCAGAAAAGGTTTTTTGTTTTTCTTCTAGCCTCTGGTCTTATTAATGAATTGACCTTTCTTCTTTGCCGGCAAAAGCGGGAGAATCGATTATGGCGGGAAAAAAGATTCTTGTGGTTGAGGATAACGAGGACACGCGTGAAATACTTCTTTATAGGCTTAAGAACATGGGAGATTTTGAAGTCTTACTCGCTTCTAACGGCAAGGAGGCGCTGGAGGTAGCGACAAAGTCAAGGCCGGATCTCATCATCATGGATCTAAAGATGCCGGTCATGAACGGATGGGAAGCGACCGAGTCTCTAAGACAAACCGAATGGGCCAAGGACCTGCCTATTATCGCTCTAACGGCACAAGCAATGGAAGGAGATGAAGAGAAGGCGCTGAAAGCCGGCTGTACCGACTACATCCCTAAACCCATCATGGATTACTCGGTCTTGAAGCAGAAGATTGAAAAGCATTTAAAATGACGGCGAGGACGGAAAAAATCCCAGTTCCTTCCTCGAGTTTGGTTCTAAAAATATCGATTTATACCTTGGTTACGTCGACCGCTTGAGGCCCTTTTTCTCCTTGCGTAATTTCAAATTGAACGGCATCGCCTTCGTTAAGGGTCTTGAATCCATCGCCTTGAATAGCCGTATAATGAACAAAAATGTCTCCTCCCCCTTCCTTCTCGATAAATCCGTAACCTTTGGAATTGCTGAACCACTTAACCTTCCCCGTTGTCATTGCTACTTACCTCCTTACTCAAGTTCTTACAGGCCGTTGAAAAAGGCCCATCTGCTTCGTTGCGCTCGACCGCCTCGCTCCGACGTACTGGTTAAGTACGCCTGTCCTCGTCGGTTTCTCGCGCGCCTCGCATCTGGAACCTTTTTGACCGGCCTGAATTCAGGCTTTTTTCAACACCCTGCTTACATTTGAAATTCACATATTCTAGTCAACGATCAACGGGGCTCCAATCCCCCAACCAGAAAGATGACCGTTTCCTTACTCCCTGGGCGGCAACCTTAGATAAAGCCTAATGCTTTTGTCAAGAGAAAAATTTGCAGGAGATAAGGTGAGATGAGAACGAAAAAACTTCAGATTGCTGTCATCGGGAGCTCTGACCCGGATTCCGAACTCATAGCCCTTGCCGTAGAAGCAGGAAAAATGATTGCCCAAAGTAAAGCTGTCTTAATCTGTGGAGGACTGGGCGGAATAATGGAGGCGGCAGCGCGCGGAGCCAAGGAAACCGGGGGCCTTACCATCGGTTTATTACCCGATTATGACGGCGATTCAGCAAATCCGTATATTGATGTTGTTATCCCTACCGGACTAGGCCACGCACGGAATGTATTAGTAGCTGCATCGGGAAATATAGTCCTGGCCTTTCCCGGCTCCCACGGCACACGATCCGAGATATCCATTGCACTGAAGCTCGACAAGCCAGTGATCGGCTTTAGCGCATGGGGAGAAATAACAGGTGTGCGTCAAGTGAATAATATCAGAGGTCTTCAACGGGAGCTTATGCCTTTTTTTTAGGCGCCCACTAAGTTACTGAATTTGCTCGATAAGGATAAGATTCGGGCATATTATAAACAGGAAAACAGACTTTTATTGACATATCTGCCTTTTTTCACTAGTATCTAGAGGCTTTACAGGAAGTTACTTGTTACGAGGAAATTTTTCCCTGTTCTTGTCAAGGACCTAAAACAATGGCGATTTACACGCCTATGAATAAGAGAGATGCTGTACGACTCGTAGAGGAGTTCGGACTGGGTGCACTCGTCTCTTATTCCGGGATACGGGATGGATCGGTCAACACCCATTACCTTTTGGAAACGAAGCGTGGACGGTTTTTTGTAAAAATTGATGAGGTCAAAGGCGAGCTTGAAATCAAACAAGAGCTTGAACTGCTCCTATACCTCAAGCGCCAGGGTTTTCGATGCCCTCAACCGCTAAAAAGTAAAAAAGGAAGATATTACCAAGACTTTCACGGCAAATACCTTTCCATGAATCGCTATGTAGACGGTGTAAGCTTTTCATTGGAAGGTCTCACACCGTCCCACCTCGAGCTGTTAGGTCACTCGCTGGCAGACCTGCATCTCATCGGTAGAGGCTTTAAAAAAGGGATCGATAACCGATTCGGATTTACCAAGATTGTTAATATGTATCGTGAGGTGAGGAGGCAGCTGCCATCACATCTCAAAAATATTATCAGGGTCCTGGACGATGAGATCTCCTACCTGGAAAATTACCTGGACAACAACCTTCCAAAAGGAATCATTCATGGGGACCTCTTTCCGGACAATGTCAAGTTTAAGGGCTCTAGGCTCGCGGGAGTGATCGATTTTGAGGCGGCGTGTCGGGGAAAACTCATTTATGACCTAGCCACTACCGTCAACGCCCTGTGTTATCTTGACGGCCGTTTTCGGATCGAACGCTTTGAACCTTTTATCACCGGATATGAGAGTTTGCGTCCATTGTCTCTTCCGGAGTGGGATTCCTTTCCCAATGAGCTTCGCTTCTCGGCTCTTCGATTTACCGTAACGAGGCTCAAGGACTTCTATCTCCGAAAGGTGGACGAGAAGAAGAGAATCCACAAGGATTTCAAGGAATTTTTTGATCGCCTCTTGATCCTTCGCAGGGAAAAAGAGGGGGGAATGGAAGATATCCTTCTCGCGATGGCAACGGGCTACGATTACAGAAAATATCAGAAATCCAAGCCTTCCAAGTAGCATCCCGGTCGCTGAACTTCACGCCCGTCCTCACTGCCTATCTGTAACGGAGGGAGAGGCCAATTTTCTCATTTTTGCCAGGGTGTCTTGGCGAATAACCCGAATAAGGGAAAAAAAAGTTACCAAGGCGCCAACCAGAAAAAACGCCCTGCCGCCGCTGAGAACAACGTAATAAAAATCGAGTTTAACCCGCGCAGCGTTATATTTTTCTCGGTCCGCATTCATCCGCCGTAGCACTTCCTCATTTTTCTGCGGGTCCAGTTCCTGAAAGCTTTGATAACTATCCTCAAGACCGGTCTGGGTCGCCGCATGAAGAAGTCCTTGATATTTCGCGATTAGTACCGCACCAACACCCCAGTTCCCGATGCCTAAGACAAGCAGCAGAACTCCCGCTACCAATCCATAGCTCGAATAGATGTCTCGTGGCGTCATAACCCACCCTCGGCCGGAAAATCGACTCAATCCGTAGCTCCTTGAATACCAGATTCCGCAATGTCGGTCAAATCTGCCTCGGTCGGGATCGCCATGCTCCTTGAACTACTGGGTTTAGTAGCTTAGGATGTGGGTTCTATGAAATGCTATGTTGTGGGCGACATCCATGGTTGTTTGGATGAGCTTTCCCGGCTGCTCGAAGAGCTCCCTCTCGAGGACTCGGATCGGCTGGTCTTTTTGGGTGATTACGTGGATCGGGGACCGGACTCTAAAGGGGTCATTTCCTATCTGACCGAGTGGCATCGCCGGAGAACGCAAGAGATGATTTTTCTCAAGGGGAATCACGAGGATATGTTTCTCTCCTACTTGGGTCTTCCCGGAAAATACGGCAATATGTTTCTATTCAACGGCGGGGGCGCTACGCTGGCCAGCTATGGTATCTCTCCGAAAAATAAAACTCCGGAGGAGGTTCTATCGCTGCTTCCCGGGGACCATGTCGAGTTTCTCAAGAGCTTGAGAACTTCGTACCTTATGGACCCTTTTCTCTGCGTTCACGCAGGTGTCCACCCGCTGAAACCCCTCAGTGAGCAGATTGAGGCAGAGATTCTTTGGATCCGTGACGAGTTTATAGTCAACCAGCACGTTTTGCCCTATACGGTCCTTTTCGGGCATACCCCTCAACGAGAGGTGTTTTTCCACCTCCCCTACAAGATCGGATTGGACACCGGCCTTGTCTTTGGCTATGAGCTCAGCTGCCTGGAGGTTTATGAAAAGGTGCTTTATCAAATCAAAAGAGGGGGAAAGAGAGTAACGCGAAAAATAGTGAAGGATGAATGGGAGCCCCTTGACTCTCCTATCCCTTAGCCTGCTTCGACAAATTCTGCATTTCTTTTTGTTTTCTGTGGCGGTGTAGCTCAGTCGGTCAGAGCACGCGGCTCATATCCGCGGCGTCGGCGGTTCGAGTCCGCCCACCGCCACCAAAACACACTTCAGCCTGCTAGCCCGGAATATGCATCGATCTCGGCGACGAGCCCTTCCGGGCGAGGGCAATAGATCTCTACCTTGAGGCAGCCTTTGAACGGCAGTACTGGAGCGAACAGCAGGGGAATAGCCCGAAGCGAATGAGCCAAGCACGGGATACGTCGTTGAACCTCCACTCTCAGGTGCCCTCACCGCTCATGGCACATCCCCTCGATCGACACTCTGTCGTGCTTTTTCCTCGTCTCATGAATACTGCGGGTTAGAATTTGCTGTTCCATTCATCCCTGCCATATCGGATTCTGATTAAATCCTCGATCTCCTGCCAGGGAACACTTTCAAGTCGCTCCGCCGCTTTCCACCTCTTTTGAAGCCCCCGCTTAATCAGATCAGCCGGGATATCGAGATTGCTCAGGAACTCTCCATGGGAGCGGTTTTGACGATAGAGCGGTTGCCTAGAAGGCAGAGGAAGCACTTTTTCAACCAATGAAAGATCCAAGTGAAGCAGGAAAGTGCCGTGAAACAGCAAGAAGTTTTTTTTTCGGTATTGTGCGTTTCCGGAAACCTTTAGACTTCCCATCGAAAGATCACTGAAACCTTGAATTCTAACCTTAGACTCGATAATCTGTTCTAGTGCTTCCTTTTGACGTTTCATAATGAAAGCGTTGGATCCGGAGACAGTGCCGAGTAGACTTGATCTCTGGATCCTTAAGATCAGTGAATAGTTGAAACACCCCGGCCCCTGCAAAACCGCTCCGCCTCCGCTGCAGCGACGCAAGACAGGGATGCGATTGCCTCGGCAGGAACGTAGGTTAACTTCTGAGTCTAATTGACTTGAATACCCTACCACTACAAAATACTCGTGCGGCTCCCAAAACCTCAAGATCTCATGAGCATAGCCCTGCTCACAGAGATCTATGAGGGCTTCATCGCAGGCTAGATTCTGTTGCGGCGTACGGAACGTTAAGTCTAAATACCTCATGAGAGAAAAATGGAGTATACTCAATCTCTCGTAAAACAACGAAAACTAAAAGTCACAGGCGCTGGCAACCGCTCACAATGACGATAGGAGCGTGAAAAGTGGAAGCCGACAAAAAAGGGGAACAGAAAGCCATGCAGGCGGTTGACAGCCAGAAGTGGTTGGATTCTCTCGAACACGTTCTGGAGTACGCCTTCAAAGATAAAGAATCCGGGCAGGCAGCCATTTTGCTGGAAAAGCTCACTGCCAGGCTGCGCGAATCCGGCATGAATATCCCTGCTGCGGTCAACACTTCCTACGTTAACACGATCCCGGTCGAGGAAGAACCGCCTTACCCGGGAGACCGAGAGATCGAGAGACGGGTCAAGAGCTACATTCGTTGGAACGCTATGGCTATGGTGGTCAAGGCCAACCGGATTCATCATGGCATCGGAGGACATATATCCACTTTCGCTTCCTGCGCAACGCTCTATGAGGTTGCGCACAACCATTTCTTTCGTGGAGGGAACGGAACGCAACCGGCGGATATAGTCTATTTCCAGGGCCATGCCTCGCCGGGAAATTATGCTCGAGCCTATCTGGAGTGGAGGCTGGACGCCAAGTACCTTCACGGTTTCCGGCAAGAACTGGCTCAAGGAGGAGGTCTTCCTTCCTATCCACACCCGTATCTCATGCCCGATTTTTGGCAATTCCCATCCGTCTCCATGGGGCTTGCCCCGATCCTATCCATTTACCAGGCTCGCTTTAACAGGTATCTCCCGGCGCGCGGTTTTCTGTCCGGCGATGAGTCCAAGGTATGGTGCTTCCTGGGTGATGGAGAGACCGATGAGCCTGAATCCACGGCAAGTCTCACTTTGGCGTCGAGGGAAAATCTCGACAATTTGGTTTGGGTAGTGAATTGCAACCTTCAACGCTTGGACGGACCTGTCAGGGGCAACGGAAAAATCATTCAAGAGCTCGAGGCGCTGTTTAAGGGAGCCGGCTGGAATGTCATCAAGGTCATTTGGGGCTCGGATTGGGATCGTCTTCTCAAAGCAGATCACAAGGGGCTCTTAGTGAAGCGAATGGAAGAGGCCGTTGACGGGGATTATCAGAAATATTCCGTGGAGCCGGGAAGCTACACGAGAAAGCACTTTTTCGGTAAATATCCCGAGTTGCTCGAGATGGTCAACCATCTCACCGACGAGCAGATCCATAAGCTTCTGAGAGGAGGACATGATCCCCAAAAAGTTTATGCTGCGTACAAAACGGCAGTGGAACACAAGGGTTCACCGACAGTGATCCTGGCCAAAACGGTGAAAGGCTACGGCCTCGGCGAAGCCGGGGAAGGTAGGAACATCACCCACCAACAAAAATCGCTCAACGAAAGGGAGTTGAGAGAATTCCGCTCTAGATTCGGGGTTCCTCTCTCCGACGAGGAGGTCGTCGAAACACCTTTTTATCGCCCGGCTAAGGATAGCCCGGAGACCAAATATCTTCTGGAGCGAAGGAAGAGTTTAGGGGGATTTTTGCCCGAGCGAAAAGTCGAGGCCAAGGCTATTTCGATACCGGAGCCGGACTACTATGCGGAATTCTTAAAAGACTCCGGAGAGCTTCAGGCCTCCACCACCATGGCATTTGTGCGTATCTTAACCAAACTATTGCGCCATAAAGAGATCGGAAAGCAGATCGTTCCAATCAAACCCTATGAGGAAAGGACATTCAGAATGGACGCGCTTTTACGTCAGTTCGGCATCTATTCTCCAAAGGGACAGCTCAATGA
>JAUXIP010000292.1 GCA_030620935.1 Deltaproteobacteria bacterium
AGGTTGATGATATCGCAGATACCCTGAGTCTTTTCCTCAAGCCTTCTGGTTTGAATCTTCATTGTCCATCCACGGTTTCATTTGGTCTGCCGGATAATCTCTTCTGCCTTTTTTAGGGCGTCGGGGATTTTCAAAGGATCTTTACCCCCGGCCTGGGCAAAGTCGGCACGTCCACCACCACCACCACCCACAACGGCAGCCAACTGCTTGATGATCTCCCCTGCGTGATACCGATGGGTCAGTTCCTTGCTGACGGAGGAAACGAGCTGAACGTTCTTTTCTCCCGGACTCAGCAGGATCACCACACTGGAACCCATCTTGTCTCTCAACTGGTCGGCGATGTCCCTGAGCTGCTTGGCATCCACCTTCTCGACCTCGGTGATGAGAACGCTGGTCCCATCGATGTTTTTCTTTTTCGCCAGCAAATCCGGAATCTGGTTCGTGCCCAACTGGTTCCGAAGCCGTTCCATCTCTTTCTCCAGGTCCCTATGTTGTTCGATCAGCTTTTTGACTTTATCAACGGTTTCGTCCGTGCTCGACCGGATCAGTTCCGCGATTTGCTGCAGCATTTGCTCGTACCGGCGGATCAAATCCAATGCCCCTTCCCCCGTAAAGGCTTCAACCCTCCTGACCCCGGCGGAGACGCCAGCCTCGCCCTGGAGTTTGAACAGCCCGATCTCCCCCGAGCGGCGGACATGGGTCCCCCCGCAGAGTTCTTCGGAGAAATCTCCTATCCGTACAACCCGGACGCGATCTCCATACTTCTCGCCGAAGAAGGCTAAGGCTCCTCTGCGAACGGCCTCCTCGTAGCTCGATTCCTCGGTCCGTACCTCGGCGTCCCAACGGATTCTCTCGTTGACTTTTCCTTCTATCTCCTCCAGTTTGTCCGCAGGGATGGAACCATTGTGGCTGAAGTCAAAGCGCAATCTGTCCGAAGATACCAGGGAGCCGGCTTGGCGGACATGGTCGCCGAGTTCTTGCCGGAGTACGGATTGGAGAATGTGGGTTGCTGAGTGGTTGAGCCCGGTTCTCTGACGATGTTTGAGGTCCACCCTGAGGTGGACTCTGTCTCCGATCTGGATGCGACCTTTCTTGATCTTCCCTCTGTGGATAATGATCTGGGGTGTCAGATGCTGGGTGTCCCCGACCTCCATTTGATCTCCCCGAGTGGTCTCAATGGTGCCCCGGTCGCCCACCTGTCCTCCCGCTTCACCATAAAAGGTCGTCTCTGAAGTGATGAGATCCACGGGAGTGCCCTCGACCACTTCATTCTTTCCCTGCCCCTCGGAATAGATGGCGATGACCTTCGATTCCGAGTCAAGGCGATCATAGCCGACGAAACGGGTCTCTTGGTCCAGTTGGATACTCGCACCGCTACGCAGGGTTTCCCTTGCCCCTCGAGCACGGCTTCTCTGTTCCTCCATGAGCTTTTCGAAGCCTGCGTGATCGACGGAGACCTTTTGACTATGCAAGATGTCCTCGGTCAGGTCGAGAGGAAAGCCATAGGTGTCGTAGAGACGGAAGGCGATCTCTCCCGGAAGGACCTTCTTCTTTTCTCGGCGTATCTCCTTGAGTGCCTCTTCCAAGTGCACTAGGCCTTTGTCCAGAGTTTCGGCGAACCGATCCTCCTCGCTCAAGATTACGTCGCGGATGCGCGCCTGTTCGGTCTGCAGCTCCGGGTAGGCTGGTCCCATAAGCCTCGAGACCGTCTCGACCAAGCGGTGGAGAAAGGTCTCTTCAAGGCCGATCATGCGTCCGTGACGGCTGGCACGGCGCAAGAGCCTTCTCAGCACGTAGCCGCGCCCATCGTTGTTGGGAAGGACACCATCGGCGATCAAAAAGCTTACGGCCCGGGCATGATCTGCAATCACACGGAAGGAAACGTCGGTTTCCGAATGACCGCCGTACTTCTTCCCCGAGATCACTTCCGTTGCCTCGATCAGGTTGCGCAGGAGGTCGACGTCGTAGTTGGAGAGCACTCCCTGAAGAACTGCCGCGATGCGCTCCAGCCCCATCCCGGTGTCCACATGACGGGAGGAGAGGTCCGAGAGTTTACCGTCCTCACCCCGGTTGTATTGGATAAAGACCAGGTTCCATAGCTCGATGTAGCGTGAGCAGCCACCGTTCACCTGGCAGCGATGGCCCTTCTCTTTCTTTCGGTCGCAGGACGAGGCGCCTCGGTCGATGTGGATCTCACTACAGGGCCCGCAAGGTCCGGTCTCACCCATTTCCCAGAAATTATCGTCTTCATCGAAGCGCAGGATTCGGTCTTTGGGAATGCCCGTGATCTTATACCAAAGCTCTGCCGCCTCATTGTCCTCTCGAAATACGGTTGCCCAAAGCTTCTCTTTGGGCAACCCCCACTCCCCGGTGAGGAGCTCCCAAGCCCAAAGGATCGCTTCCTCCTTGTAGTAATCGCCGAAGGACCAATTGCCCAGCATCTCAAAAAAGGTATGGTGGTAGGTGTCCTGCCCTACGGCCTCCAGATCATTGTGTTTGCCGCTGATGCGCAGGCATTTTTGGGAGCTGGCCGCACGCACATAGGGAAGGCGCTCTAACCCCAAAAAGACGTTTTTGAACTGGACCATCCCTGCATTGGTAAAGAGCAGAGTGGGATCCTTTTCCGGAACCAGGGAGGAGCTTCTCACCACGGTATGGCCACGCTTGCTAAAGTGGTCGAGAAAACTGCTCCGTATTTCGTTTCCGCTGATCATAGGGTCACTACTATTATTTAGGATACCAAAGCTGAGGGGATTATTAAATTCGCCGCCGGGCCATTTCAATCCCCTTCGACGGGGCTTTTCAATAGCTCTGTAATCACCCTCTCCTGATAGCCCCGGCGCTGCAAGAAAGCCACCGCCCTGCGAAGAACCCTGGGATCCCCCAGGTCCTGATCCCGGAATCTTTTTTCCAAAAGCGCTTGCGCTCTTTCCTTTCCCTCATTTTGGCCAAAGATTTCCACCACGATCTGTTGGATCAAGGATTGCGATACCCCTTTATCCCGGAGCTCCCTTTCGCTACGCAAGAATCCGTAACCCCGGCCTTCGGCCCTAGCCAGGGCCCAGTCTCGGGCGAACTGCTCATCGTTCAAAAAGTTGAGTTTGCGGAGTCGGCTCAGAGTAGCCTCAACGGTCTCGTGGGGAAAACCCAATTGGGTGAGTTTGACCCGGATTTCTTGTTCGCTTCGGGCACGGAAAGCTAGAAACTTGAGGGTACGCTTCAGTGCTTCCTCTGGAGTTCCCCCGCTCATCTCCCTTTGATCTTTTCCCTCTTTTCCTGAGCCTGAGGCTCGGCAGGAACTCGTTTGAGACCGACCTTCTCTAGAATTCGTGCGGTCAGATCTTTTGCCGTATCGGGATGTTGTCTCAAGAACTCTTTGGCGCTCTCGCGTCCCTGCCCGATCCTCTCGCTATTGAAGGAATACCAGGCTCCGCTTTTCTCCAGGATCTCCTTAGCGACGCCCAGGTCTACGAGTTCGCCTTCGCGCGAGATTCCCTGCCCGTAGAGGATATCAAACTCCGCTTCCTTGAACGGTGGGGCGAGTTTGTTTTTAACCACTTTCACTCGGGTCCGTCCACCAACGATGCTATCCCCATCCTTGATGGCCCCAATGCGCCGAATATCCAACCGCAGAGAGGCATAGAATTTCAAGGCATTGCCCCCAGTGGTGGTTTCAGGGTTTCCAAACATGACACCGATTTTCATCCGGATCTGATTGATAAAGGCCACGATGGTGTGAGAGCGGGAGATCGTCCCCGTGAGCTTGCGCAGCGCCTGGGACATGAGACGTGCCTGCAGCCCCATGTGGGAATCCCCCATCTCCCCCTCGATCTCTGCCCTGGGCACCAAGGCGGCTACTGAATCGATGACAATGACATCGATGGCCCCACTGCGGACTAAGGTATCGGTGATTTCTAGGGCCTGCTCTCCATGGTCGGGCTGAGAGATCAGCAGATCGTCCGTTTTAACCCCCAGTCTTTTTGCATAGGCGAGATCCAAGGCGTGTTCCGCGTCGATGTAGGCCC